>CAJONT010000206.1 GCA_905235975.1 uncultured Prevotella sp. | reverse complement strand
CTACTCCACCACCGTCTGTATATCGTTGAGTGAGCGCAGCAGAATCTGCCAGGTGTTGCGGTAGCGGGTGAAGACACCCGTCACGTCGATGTAGCCTGTGGGCATCGGGTTGCCGGCAAAGTCGGCGTAAGTGCTGGTGCGCAGCACGAGGCTGTTGCTGTTGATGCCGTCGAAGGCACGGTTGGCGCAGTTGGAAGTCAGCGGCACACTGCCGTCGGAAGGAGCGAAGACCGCCTCGCCGGTGGCGGCGGAGAGCCGTACGTGGCGCAGCACCATGAGTTTGCCGCAGTTGTCGGCCAGGTACTTGCTGTCGCTCACTTTGGTGATGTCGAACTCCTCGGGCACCACGAGCTCAGGATGTGGGTCGCCCAACAGCTTGAAGTGGTTGTTCCAGATTCCGCGGCTCATGCGGCTCACGTAGGTGGAGCCGGAGGCATTGGTGTAGGGGGTGCCTATCTCGCCCTGTTCGCCGTAGCCGCCTATGTAGAGTCCGTGCAGGTCGACGAGGATTTCCTGTCCCACGGGGAGGAAGCCGAAGAGTCCGCCCTGGGCGATGCAGATGAGGAAGGCGCCGGTGCCGTCGTCGATGGACACCTCATTATATATATTGCCTTCTATATCGTTGCCCACTACCACGCCTTTTATCTGGATGTCGTCGGTGATCTCTTTCATGTTGTTGTTGGAAATCACAGAGGCATACTTGGCCTTCAGTTGGGCGATGGTGATTACGTTGGTCTCCTGCAGATTGTTGTTGCCGAAGGGAGCTTCGTCGATATTGGGGGCGGAATAGTCGTCGGCCATGCACGAAGCGAGCAACACGCAAGTGAGCGCCATGAGGATATATTGAATCTTTTTCATAATGCGTAGGTACTGGGATTAGAATCTGTAGGTTAAATTGAGCATGCCGTTCGTGCCGAATGCGTAGAATTTCTTCGGATTGAGGGAGAATTTGTAGGTGCGCACGTTGTTCATCGTGCCGTCGCTCTTCACGGTGTAGTCGCTGCGGCTCTGTTCGTAACCGCCCGTGCACAATTTCTGGTTGTTCAGGATGTTCGTGACCTGGAAGTTGATGCTCAGGGAGCGGCCGTGGTGCAGGCGGATGGAACGTCCCAAAGAACCGTCGAGCATGAATCCGCCGTTTGACTTATTCTGATCGGGCACGTTGTAGCTGCCGTCGTTGTTCACAGCACCCATCGTGATAAGGGTGCCTTGGTAGCGGTAGCTGGGCGAGTAGGAGAGGTAGATGCGGTCGTAGTAGTTGCCGTTGAGGTCGATGAACCAGCCATTGGCATGGTAGCTGAGCACGAGGCTACCCACGGTGAGCGGGGTGCTCGCTTCGTGCATATTCTTGTTCATCACGATGTCGTCGGTATAGGTGGCCTTGGTGCTGTTCATGTAGCGCACCTTGGCATTGTTGGTGTTCTTGCCCTCGCAGAGGGTACCGATGGCCTTCACGTTGAAGCTGGAGCTTATCTTGAAGTCGATACCCAGTTCCACACCGTAGTAGTCTTTCTTCATGTCGGTCATCGACACGTAGGAGAACGAGTTGATGTCGTCGAAGTAGAAGTTCTGCCACTCGGTCACATGGTCGAAGTGATTGTAGTAGGCGTTCAGGTTGGCGTGTACCCAGGCGTTCTGGAACTGGTATTCCACTTCTGTGCTGAGCACGCGCTCATTGCGCAGGTTGTCGACATAGCTGTTGTTCATCTCCGGCGATACGAAGGCGGCGGTAATCTGCGGGGCGCGCAGTTCGTAACCGGCAGCCACCATCACGGTGTGGCCTCCGCCTAAGCTCATGGTGCCGTTGGCTTTCACACCGCCGCTCAGGAAGTTGGCAGTCTCGCTCTTGCCGTAGGAGTAGTCGGCGAACATACCGTTGCGCATCTTGCCGTCGCGTTGCATGCCGTCGTAGGCGATGCGGCCTGCCACGTTGTAGTGTATCTTGCCGATGTTCTGTGCCACGTTGCTCCACAGCACCACCTTGCGTGAAAGCAGGTTGTAGTTGTAGCCGAACTTGTCGCCTTCCTTAATCACCTTGCCCTTGCCGTCGGCGCCGGCGGTGTTCATGTCATACTGCACGGCGGCCGACCCCTCGGGATAGTTGCCCAAGGCGTAGGTGTTGATGTTGTGGAACATCTCGGCACCCAGCAGGTCGTCCATTGTCTGGTAGTGCTTGCCGGTATTGGTGCTCATCATGAGGCCTACATTGCCCCAGAGGTTGTGGGCGAGCTCTTTGTGAAGGCGTGAGGCCAGGGTGACGTTCAGGTTGTCGTTGTGCTTGGCCTGCACGTAGTACATGGCGTCGGCACCCTGAAGGTTGGCATTGCGGTTGGCAGCGTAGAGGCGGTCCCAGTTGATCTGGCGGTTGGCCTTGTCGCCAGTCTGGTAGGCCCAGGCGGTCCAGTAGTCCTGTAGGCCCTGGTCGGTGCGGTTGTTCAGGTCTGTCTCATCCCACACGTCGAAGTAGCTGCTCGGCAGGTTCTTCCAGTAGTCGGGCTGGGGGTTGTCGGCATTGTTGTAGTTCAGCTTGGTGCTCTTGTACATGCTGTAGCGGCCGTGCAGGGTGGTGGTGAGCTTGGTGCGGTCGTCGATGCTCCAGTCCCATGTGAAGATGGCGCTTGGCGCAAAGTCGTTGATTACGCGTGAGTTGCGCTTATGACCGTCTTGATAGCCCCAATAGGGGTTGTATTGGTAGTTGTTGGCTATCCAGTAGCTCTCGTCGGTGGAGGCACCCTGCGAGGCGCGCTCGGTGGGGTTGCCCCAGGTGGAGAAGGAGAAGGCATGGTCGCCTGCTAGCTTCTCTACGCCGAAGAAGTAGGAGAGCGAGTTGTAGAAGGTGCCTTCCACATATCCCTCGTTGGCCCAGCGGTAGCAGATGCTGGCAGCCCATGCCCATCCGTCCTTGTTCAAACCGGAACCGTAGGTGTACATGGTGCGTGCCAGATAGTTGCGGTTGGCACCGGTCAGCGTGACCTTGTGTCCCTGGGCCAAGTGTGAGGCGCGGAAGTCGTAGTTGACGCCGCCTCCAATGCCGGGCATGGCAAAGTTGTTTCCTTCGAAAGGCAGGGAGGAATCGGAGTTGCGGGTCATGTTGTTGATGCCACCTACCAAAGAGTAGCGGAACTGTCCCGTCTCCATGTCGTTCATGGGTGCCCCGTTGATGTAGATGTCGTTGTATTTCTGATTGTAGGCGCGGAATCGGAACCGCACAGGTGAAAACAGGAAGTTCACCTGGCTCGCATAGACGTTGCTGTTGGAGTTGAGGATGGTCACGTTCTGCGACATGTCATCGTCTTCTCCAAGCTGGGCTTCCGTGAAAGTGAAAACAGATTCGTCGATGGTTTCGGCCTGCATCAGTGTGTCGACCTCTTGTGCCAGGGCAACCGTGGAACAGCAGAGGGCAACGACTGCTAATTTCAGCTTTTTTTTCATAGCATATTTCTTTAGTTTTTGTGTTAGGTGCAAAGTAACAAAAATATTTTTTAAAAAAGGAAGGTTCTTTTGCATTTTTTCAGAGAGAACGGCATTTTTATCGTTTATTTTTCCGATATTTGCAGCTGAAAGGCTATAGCTGCATTTTGCCTTACCATCAACCAAACAAAACCTAATATCATTATGAAAAGACAGACATATCTACTAATACTAATGCTTTTTGTCACCCTTGCAGCAAGCGGACAGAAAAAGTTCAGTGTCTACGGCATTGGTTTTTACAACCTGGAGAACCTCTTCGACACGTGCCACGACGAGGGAAAGAACGACTATGAATATCTGCCCCTTGGCGCCAACAAGTGGACAGAACTGAAATACAGTAACAAACTGCATAACATGGCGCGTGCATTGGCCGACCTGGGCACCGAAAAACTGTCGGTGGGATGTGCCGTAATCGGGGTGTCGGAGGTGGAAAATGCCAATGCACTGACCGACCTCATCAACCAGCCTGAACTCAAGGCAAGAGGTTTCCAGTTCGCACACGTAGAGGGACCCGACCGAAGGGGTGTCGACTGTGCCATGCTCTACAACCCGTCGCTCTTCAAACTGCTCAACGTGAAACTGGTGCCGTATGTGCCAGAACTGGAACGTGACAGTGCCTTCCGCACCCGTGGCTTCCTTACCTGCACGGGTATGCTGGCAAAAGAGAAGGTGGCAATCATCGTGTGCCACTGGCCCAGCCGTTTCAGCGGTTCCTACTACCGTGAGGTGGCAGGACGGCAGGTGAAGGCCGTGAAAGACTCGCTCATGCGCTTAGACCCCAAAATCAAGGTGATGGTGATGGGTGACATGAACGACGACCCCATGAACAACAGTATGGCGAAGGAACTGAGTGCAAGGCCTAATATAGATGATGTGGGACCGAATGACATGTTCAACCCCTGGTGGAACATTCTGCAGAAGGGTACGGGCACGCTGATGTACAACGGCAGCTGGAACCTCTTCGACCAAATCGTGCTCTCGCCTAATATGCTCAACTACAACATGGAGAAAGACTACAGCACGCTGAAGTATTGGACCTGCGCCATTCAGAACTTCCCCTATCTGCTGCAGACAGAGGGCAGGTACAAAGGGGCGCCCAAGCGCACCCATGCCGCCGGCGTGTGGCTCAACGGTTTCTCCGACCACCTGCCCGTAGTGGTGTACCTGATGAAGGAGCGCAAGTGATGGGCAGCGAGGCATTTGCAGCACCGCAGGTGGAGCGACATCCGCTGCAGCCGTTTGTCCCGCAGGGGGCAAGGCTTCTTCTGCTGGGCAGTTTCCCGCCGGCGCATCACAGGTGGTGCATGGAGTTTTTCTACCCCAATTTCACCAACGACATGTGGCGCATCATGGGACTTTGCTTCTGCCGCGACAAGCAGGCTTTCGTCGATGAGGAGGCACGCACTTTCCGCAAGACAGAGATTGTGGAACTGCTGCAAACAAGGGGCATCGCCATCTACGACACTGCCATCGCCGTGGTACGCACGCAGGGCACCGCATCCGACAAGGACTTGCTGGTGGTGGAGCCCACACCGCTCGATGCCTTGCTGGCACGCATGCCGCAGCTGCAGGCCGTGGCCACTACGGGCGAGAAGGCCACCGCACTCTTTGCCGACCACTTCGGCATCAAAGCGCCCAAGGTGGGTGCATGGGTGCCTTTCTCTTTCCAAGGCCGCACATTGCGACTCTACCGTATGCCGAGCAGCTCAAGGGCTTATCCCATGAAGGTGGAGAAGAAGGCGCTCTGCTATGAAGCCATGTTGCGCGACCTCTATCACGACATCTGAAAATCTAATCACTCTAATACCCGCTATACTATGACTATCATTGGAATCGCCGGAGGCACTGGGTCGGGAAAGACCACTGTGGTGAGAAAAATAGCCGACGCCCTGCCGCCGCACTATGTGGCTGTGGTGCCCCTCGACTCGTATTACAACGACACAACGCATTTGACCGACGAGGAACGGAAGGCCATCAATTTCGACCATCCCGATGCTTTCGACTGGAAACTGCTCATCAAGCAGGTCAACCAGCTTCGGGCAGGGCAGAGCATAGAGCAGCCTACCTACTCCTATGTAATCAGCAACCGCCTGAAGGAAACCATCCATGTAGAGCCGAAGCCTGTCATCATCATCGAGGGCATCATGACGCTTATCAACAAGAAGCTGCGCGACATGATGGACCTGAAAATCTATGTCGATACCGACAGCGACGAAAGGCTGATTCGCAACATCCGCCGCGACGTGGTGGAGCGCGGGCGTACAGTCGACATGGTGCTCGACCGCTATCTCCATGTGCTCAAGCCCATGCACGACCAGTTTATAGAACCCACCAAGAAATATGCCGACCTTATCATCCCCCAGGGAGGTGAGAACCTCAAGGGCATCGGCATCCTCTGCCGGTATATAGAGGGGCTCGTGCCCCACGTGCGCCCCGAAGTGCTATAAGGGCGTGCCGCGCTATCTCCCGGAAAGCCCGGAAAATCCGGAAAATCCGGAAAGCCCCCGCCCCTCAAAGATAATACCACACAACGGGGCTTCCGCATCTTTGGCGGAAGCCCCGTTGCTATAGCTCCTCAGAGTGTTTCTACAACTTATTCATAACTTATCCTGTAACAATCTTTTCGCCTGTCTGAAAAACGTTCTCTATATCTTGATAAAAGCTCTTTTGGATGGTCTCTTTAGTGACGGCCGCCGCCATGGCCACCGCCGCTGTGGCTACCGCCACCTCCACGGCTACCGCCGCTGAATCCTCCGCTGTGGCTGCTGCCACCTCCACGGCTGCCGCCGCTGAATCCGCCGCTACGGCTGCTGCTCGAAGAGGAACTGCGACTCGGTGCAGATACTGAAGAACGGCTGCTCGAAGAGGAACCCACCGACGAACGGGAGGGAGCACTCATGTTGGAGCGCGGAGCGGTAGTAGTGGACGAGGAACTGCCGCGGGAGACACTGCTGCCCGATACCCTCGAACCCTGGCCGCTGGTGCTGGGACTCGTCACGCTGTGGTTGCCGCTAGGCGAGAAGGTGCTGCTCCGCTGATTGCCGATGCCATGGCTGCTGGAAGAGGAGGGGGTGCCGCTGCCCACGGTGGAGCGTGTGCTGCTCTCACGGGTACCGCTCTCACGTGTGCCGCTCGGGGTGCCGGTGGTGCGTGTGCCGCCGCTCACGGCCTGACCATTGTCTCTGTTGCCGCCGTTGCCACGGTTGTTGCCGAATCCGCTGCGATTGCCGCCGCCATTGTTGCCGCCGCCGTTGCCACGGTTGTTGTCATAGCCGCCGCGATTGCCGCTGCCGTTGTTACCGCCGTTGTTACCGCCGCCATTGCCACGGTTGTTGCCGAATCCGCCGCGATTGCCGCCGCCGTTGTTACCGCCGCCGTTGCCACGGTTGTTGTTGCCGAATCCGCCGCGATTGCTACCGCCGTGTCCGTAGTCACCTCTGTCATAGCGGTCTCTCATGCCGCCGCCTCTTACAGAGCGATTCGGTCCGCTGTGTCCCCAGTCACGTCCGTGATACCAGCTGTGTCCGCCGTTGTGGTGCCAGCTGTGTCCGCCGCGATAGGTGACATAGAAGTGGGGGCGTCCGAAGTAGAAGAAGTCACGATAGGGATAGCGGGTATAGATGCCGAAGTGCCAGTAACCTGCGTGCCAATAGAGGGGACGGTAGAAATAGGATGCGGCAAGGTATGCCTCATACTGCCAGTCCCAGAGGATGTAGCTCAGGTCGGTGTTGCGTTGTACCCAGTATGCTCCGTAGAGGTCGTCTACGGTGTTCACGCCCATCAGATAGTCGAGGTTAATCTCGTAGGCGGCTTCATACTGCGCATCAGTGAGGTTGAGCTCGTATGCCATCTTGTCGGTCAGGAACAATGCCTGCTGACGTGCCTGCTCGAAACCCATGGCGTTGGCCGAAAGGGTGAGGGTGAACAGGAGGGTGAATGCTGCCAGAAACTTCTTCATGATTGTATCGTTTTAATTGGTTGTTTTTATATGTTTAGTTTGTGAGACCTCTTGTGCCGAAGGTTCACGATGCAAAGAAACGAATAAAAAATGGCCTCGCAAAAGGATTTTCCCTAAACGGTAGGGGAAAATCCCTACAATCCTATTCACCACTGTAAATGGTGTGTTGACGATGAGCAAGAAGGCTCTATACGAGCCTGACGAAGATGATTGTCACTTTAAACAGCCGAATG
>CAJONT010000205.1 GCA_905235975.1 uncultured Prevotella sp. | reverse complement strand
TTCAGGGGACAGCGGGGCATCAAACAGTTCTGGGTGGTTTTCTTCCTGTTCTTCATGACAGGTCTGGCCATTGTGGTGTACCTGAACCAGACACCCAACCAGCCGCGTGAGCGCGACTATGCCTATGCAGGTTCGTTCTATGCTTTCGCCATTTGGTGCGGCCTGGGCGTGACAGCCATCTACGACTGGCTGAAGAAGTTGAAGGTCAATCCCGTTGTGGCCGCTGCCGTGACAGGAATAGCCTGTCTTCTCGTTCCCATCCAAATGGTGTCGCAGACATGGGACGACCATGACAGAAGCGGACGCTACACCTGCCGCGACTTTGGTCAGAACTATCTCATGTCGCTCCAAGACGACGGCAATCCCATCGTCTTCACCAATGGCGACAACGACACCTTCCCCTTGTGGTACAATCAGGATGTGGAAGGCGTGCGCACCGATGCCAGGGTATGTAACCTCAGTTATCTGCAGACCGACTGGTATATCGACCAGATGTGTCGTCCGGCTTACGACTCCCCGAGCGTACCTATCACATGGCCTCGTATAGACTACTGTACCGGCACCAATGATGGTGTGGTAATCAAGCCCGAATACAAACATGCCATACGTGCACTCTATGAGAAGTATCCCGAGGAGGCACGGAAACTGTTTGGTGAAGACCCGTTCGAGGTGCAAAGCGTACTGAAGTACTGGGTACGTGGACAGGTGAGCGAAGAGCAGCGTGAAGTGATGAAGCAGATAGCCGAAATGGTCGATCCGCATGATCCCACAATCCACGTCATACCCACCGACACCCTGCACATGGCCATCGACAAGGATGCTGTGAAGAAAAGCCACATGAAACTCGTGAGCGACAGCATTCCCGACCAGATGGACATCGCTGTGGGCGGACGTCGCCGCACTTTGGGCAAAGGTGACCTCATGATTTTGGAAATGGTTTCTCAGACCAACTGGGTGCGCCCGATTTACGTGGCCATCACCGTGGGCGAAGACAACTACATGAACTTGGGTGACAACTTCGTGCAGGAAGGTCTCGTAAACCGTATTACGCCCTTCTACACGAAAGATGACGAATTGGACATGTTCGATACGGAGAAGACTTACGAACGCGTGATGAACAAATTCAAGTTCGGCGGACTGAGCAAGCCGGGGCTGTATCTCGACCAGACTATCATGAGGATGTGTTCTACCCACCGTAGGCTGTTCTCTCAACTGGCCATCAACCTGATTGAAGAAGGAAAGACCGATATGGCCACCAAGGCTCTTGCAAAGATGGAGAAAGAGATTCCCGACTACAATGTGCCGATGGACTTTTTGAGCGGTGGCTTAGACCTGATTCAAGCATACGGTGATCTGAATAACAAGAAGCGCGCCACTGAGATTGCCGACACTCTGTGGACCAACTCCTCACAGTACATACGTTGGTACATGCAGGATCCTTACTATTTGAGTCTCTCCCTGCGTGATGTGCAGCGTCATCTTTATGTGATGAACAGTGTGCTGAATCTCATGATAGATGTCGATGAAAATTGGACGTCATCGCATCAGAATCAGTTCAATGCATTGTACGAGACATACCTGAACGCAGGCGGTCAGTAACTGCAATAACCGATACGTCGAGAAGGCACTTACAAGTTGCCTTCTCGACGTATTTTATATAAATACACAAAAAGAGGGGAATATGATTATCGAACAACCATCCATATGGTTGCGTTGGATGTTTCCGAGGGCAAAATGGAGAATGAGCCATCGAGAACATGCTGTGTACCTAACTTTCGACGACGGTCCCATACCTGAGTCGACCCCTTTTATCTTGGAAACGCTTGCTCGCTATCAAATCAAGGCCACATTCTTCATGGTGGGCGACAACGTGCGCAAGTATCCAGACCTCTATGAGCAGATTGTGAAAGCAGGTCATCAAGTGGGCAACCACACATACAATCATCTGGGTGGTCTGAAACATTGGACAAAAACCTATATAAAGAATGTGCAGAAGGCCAACGACCTGATACATGCCCACCTTTTCCGTCCGCCTCACGGTTGGATGAACCCCAATGAATATTTCTGGCTCAGCCTGAAATACAAAATCATCATGTGGGACCTTGTGACAAGAGACTACTCAAAATGGATGACTGCCGAAGACGTGGTGAACAATGTGAAGCGCTACAGCCGAAACGGTTCTATCATTACCTTCCACGACTCGCTGAAGAGCATCGACAAACTCAAGACAGCACTCCCTAAGTCGATTGAGTTTTTAATTTCTGAGGGCTATGCGTTCAAAATCTTCGAATGAAATAAAAGCCGAGGCTATCCGTCTCGGCTTTTTTGCCTGCGGCATAGCCCCCGTGGCCCCTGTGGAAGCAGCCACAGCACAGTATTATTTGCATTGGTTAGATTCCGGGAGGCATGCGTCGATGGCGTATATGTCGCGCTATCAAGAGATAAGGTTGAACCCGGCACTGTTGTTGCCGGGAGCCAGGAGTATGGTGTGCGTGGCCATGAGTTACGCCCCGTCGCGCAAGCTGCCCGAGAAAGAATACCAAATAGCCTACTATGCCTACGGCAAGGACTATCATGAGGTGATGCGTGAGAAGTTGCATCAGCTTGCCTCATACATAGGAGCCACAAGCAGCCGGGTGTGCTGCGACACAGCCCCTCTCATGGAGCGCTATTGGGCCATGAAAGCAGGTATCGGTTTCATTGGCAAGAACCGACAACTTATCATTCCGGGGGCAGGCAGTATGTTTTTCTTGGGAGAGATATTGACCGACGCCGTACTGGACTATGACAATGCACAGACAGCTCACTGCCAAGGTTGTGGACGGTGTATCACAGCTTGTCCCACGGGTGCCCTTAGTGAGGACGGTATCGACGCCAATCGTTGCCTCTCCTATCACACAATAGAGAACCGTGGTACGATACCGCCGGAGATAGCGAAGCATCTGCAGAACTCGTTTTATGGCTGCGACCGCTGTCAGACCGTGTGTCCGCACAACGCGGATGCCCAACCTACGAAAGAGCCTTCCTTCGGCCCGTCGGAAGAACTGTTGTCGATGACGAAAGCCAAATGGAAGGCACTCAGTATAGAAGACTACAGACGCCTGTTTAAAGGAAGCGCCGTGAAACGAGCCAAGTATGAGGGACTGATGCGCAACATCCGCCTGTTGGAAGAGAACGAGCGCAAATCGTGTCAGTGACTATCTTTCCGCCAAGCTTCGGTACAATACTTCCACCCCATCTTTTCGTAGACCTTCATGAGGCGTTGTGCCCTTTCTTTGAAAGCCTCGAAATCCTTTGCTTCGGGTTGCATCCATTGCACCTCGGCCAGTGCCGCCATTCTCGGCAACACCTGATACTCAACTAATTCGGGTGCTCCGATATATTCGGTCCACAAATTCGCCTGTACGCCGATAATATGTTTCTTTGCTTCGGGGGAGAGTGTGGCAGGTGCGGGGTCGGTGTTGTAAGTCTTGTCGAGCGGCAGGTATCCACCGATGAGCAGAGGGTGGCTCCATTCCGACTCCTTGGTCTGATAATAATCGAAATAGAACGACGAGGTGGGTGCCATAATCACATCATGTCCCAGTTCGGAAGCAGTAAGGCCTCCTTCCGTACCGCGCCAACTCATAATGGTGGCCGAACGTTCTACATTGCACTCCAATAATTCGTCCCATCCAATGATTTTCCTGCCATGCTGAAGGATGTACTTCTCTATACGACGCGTGAAATAGCCTTGCAGCAAATCCTCGGGCGAGCGTTTTCCACTCTGCTTCAAGCCTTCATCCTTGATGCGTTTCTGGCAGAGAGGACACGTCTTCCAGCGTGTGCGTGGAGCCTCATCGCCGCCGATATGGATATATTCTGAGGGGAATATTTCCATCAGTTCGTCGAGTACTCCTTCAAGGAAAGTAAAGGTCTCCTCCTTGCCGGCGCAAAGAATCTCATCGAAGACGCCCCAGTTTGGCTCCACTTCATAGGGACCGCCTGTGCAGCCCAGGTTGGGATAGGCAGCGAGGGCAGCCTCCATGTGTCCGGGCATGTCGATTTCCGGAATCACAGTGATGAATCTGTCGGCAGCATATTTCACAATCTCACGCATCTGCTCCTTGGTATAGAAGCCACCGTAGCGGTTGTACTCATAGAGTCCCGTGTTACGGCCTATGACGGTACGTTTGCGCCAGGCACCTACTTCGGTAAGCAAAGGATACTTATCCACCTGCATGCGCCATCCTTGGTCTTCTGTAAGATGCCAATGGAATGTGTTCATGTTGTGGAGCACCATCATATCAATATATTGCTTCACGAAATCAATACTGAAGAAATGGCGTCCCACGTCGAGGTGCATACCACGATAGGAGAATCTCGGACAGTCGGCAATCTGCACGAAAGGCACGTCCAATTGGTCGGCGGTGACGCCCACAGGCAATGCCTTGCGCAGTGTCTGCACACCATAGAACACGCCCTTGGGGGTCTTACCCTCAATCAAGACGCCTTTCTTGCCGACGGAGAGCGTATAGGCTTCGTCGTTCTGCAGTTTGGCATTGATGCGCAGCGTGATGGCGTTGGGCAAGTTCTTCTTTGTGGCCACATTGAGCGCAGGCTGCTCCTTGCCGACAAAGTATGGCGAGAGGTATTCGGAGAGGAACTGTGCCACACGTTTCATGTCGGCATTGTCTTCATAGTTAATGCAGTTGATCTGTGTAAGAGGCATTGACTTGCTGTCTTGTACACACGACTGCGGCACTGGCACGACATTGAAATCGGCCGTCATTTGGGCCTTTCCTTCCATCTGGAAGAAAAAGCACAGGGCGAAAACCAACAAAATGTTTTTCAT
>CAJONT010000204.1 GCA_905235975.1 uncultured Prevotella sp. | reverse complement strand
TTTGGTAATCCGCTCAGATATGCCTACCTTTGGCGCTCAAATTGCCAAAGGTAGGCATTGCATGTACCGACATGACAGAGAAAGAACCCTATTCCCCACCCAACCCCCATGCACCCCGTAACCGCAAGGTGCTCCTCATAGGCGCCACTACGATTGCCGTCCTCACCCTCGGCTGTATCGGTTTGCTGCGCTGTCAGTATACCTCACAACTTGAGGCCATCCATCAGGGCAACCGTCAGTTCTCCGACCTGCTGTATGCCAAGTCGAACCAAAGAGCCGTTCTCGCAAAGGCATACGAAGAGGATGATGACTCATACTATGAAACCGACTCGCTTGAGGACGAGATGCACCTCTCCATTCCGAAGCGTCAGGAGATACGCCGCGACACGATGGCAGCACTGGTTGCGGATGTGACGGGCGCGGGCGACGACGTGCCGGTAGCACGGCAAACAGGGCCTGGGCACCATACCCTTAGGGGCTATCTCAACACAGACGACATGCTCTTAGTGCTCGAAGAAGACGACAACGGGAATCTGAAAGGTCAGTACTACAACCACGTGACAGGGAAAGCCGTCTCCATGGAGGGCCAGCACAAAGGCCGCAAGATGCTGCTGCACGGCACCGAGCAGAAGAACTGGGAATTCACCCTTTCGGAATACGGCAACGGTTACAAGGGAGTGGCCTCCGACGGGCAGTACACCTATCAAATCACCTTGCGTTGACAAAGAAACGACTATTTTTAATTTTACGTACTATTTTTAATTTTACATACAATTTTCTATGAAAGACGACACAAGCGTAAAGACCATCGGTATCATTGTGGCCATGGAGAAAGAATTTGTGCAGTTGCGCACCCTGCTCACCCAGGCCGTTTCCGAAACACACTATGGACGCACTTTCGTGACAGGCACCATAGGCGGCAACAAAATCATCATGCAGCAGTGCGGCATAGGCAAGGTGAATGCTGCCGTAGGAGCCGTAGAGATGATACATGCCTACCACCCCGACCTCATCATATCCACCGGTGTTGCCGGCGGCGCCGATGTGCAGCTCGAGATTACGGAAGTGGTAGTGGGCACCGGCTACAACCATCACGATGCCTACTGCGGCAGCGAATGTGCCTATGGACAGCTCTTGGGACAGCCCGCCACCTACCTTGCCCCTTCCTACCTCATCGAGAAAGCCCTGCAGGCGGGCGGCGAAACAAAAGTACATGCCGGCAGAATCGTGAGCGGCGACTGGTTCGTAGACACCAAGGAGAAGATGCGCGAGATTTTGGGTCACTTCCCCGATGCCATGGCCGTCGACATGGAGAGTTGCTCCATTGCGCAAGTGTGCCATATCTACCACACCGAGTTTGTGTCGTTCCGCATCATCAGCGACATCCCGCTCAAAGACACGAAAGCCGCACAATATTTTGATTTCTGGAACCGGTTGGCCGACGGCTCCTTCCATGTGACCCGCGCTTTCCTCGAACTTCTGTAGCCCCCAATAAAGCCTTCACCCCTATGCAGAAAAAAGCTCCACGCCCTTGAGAGCGTGGAGCTTTTCGTTCTTATTCTTTGTTCAGGCGCTTGCGCTCGTTATGGTCGAGCACGATTTTGCGCATCCTGATATTCTTTGGTGTCACCTCCACATATTCGTCGGCCTTGATGTATTCGAGGCACTCCTCCAGGCTCATCACCACCTTGGGAACGATGCGCGCCTTCTCGTCGCTTCCGCTGGCACGCACGTTGGTGAGCTGCTTGGCCTTGTTCACATTGATGACGAGGTCTTTCTCATGCACATGCTCGCCCACGACCTGACCGCCGTAGACATCCTCGCCCGGATCGATGAAGAACTTGCCGCGGTCCTGCAGCTTGTCGATGGCATAGGCATAGGCATTGCCCGTCTCCATGGCTATCATGGAACCGTTGACACGCCGTGAAATCTCACCCTTGAAGGGCTGATACTCCTTGTAGCGGTGTGCCATGATGGCTTCACCCTGACTGGCGGTGAGCACGTTGGTGCGCAGACCGATGATGCCGCGCGACGGGATGTCGAACTCGATGTTC
>CAJONT010000203.1 GCA_905235975.1 uncultured Prevotella sp. | reverse complement strand
TCAACTTTATATTGATTGTATTAGGTATCTCCGTGGTATTAAGCGGAGCCGACCGCATGACCGACGGTGCCGTGGCACTGGCCCAACGCATGAAGATACCCGAGATGGTGATAGGCCTGACCATTGTGGCCTGCGGCACCTCGATGCCCGAGTTTTTCGTCAGCCTCACGTCTGCCATCCACGGTTCCGCCGACATGGCAGTGGGCAACGTGGTGGGCAGCAACATCTTCAACACCCTCCTCATTGTGGGTGTATCGGCGATGGTGGCGCCCATGGCCATAGCCCGTTCTACCGTGCGCAAGGACATCCCGGTGGCATTCGTGGCAGGCATCCTGCTGTGCGTGATGAGCATCGACGGGGTTATCTCACGGATTGATGCTGCCATTCTGTTTCTCTGTTTCCTGCTGTTCATGGCCTACACCCTGCGCTCCGCACGCAAGGGTGAGGTTGAGGTAAATGAGGAAACACAGAAAAACTACAGCTTGAAGAAGAGTGTGTTTTACATCCTGCTGGGATTGGCACTGCTTATTGTGGGCAGCAACGTGTTCGTGGACTCCGCCTCGAAAGTGGCCCGCGCATTCGGTGTGAGCGATGCCGTGATAGGTCTGACCATTGTGGCCTGCGGCACCTCGATGCCCGAGCTTGCCACCAGCGTGGTGGCAGCGAAGAAGGGACAGAGTGCGCTCGCCATCGGCAATGTCATCGGCAGCAACGTGTTCAACATACTGATGGTGCTGGGATTGACGGGAATCTTCAGTCCGCTCTACATGAACGGCATCACCAACATAGACCTCATTCTTCAATGCGCCGCCGTGTTGTTGGTGTGGCTCTTCTCCTACACCCGCTACAAGGTGGAACGCTGGGAGGGAGCGATGCTGAGCTTGGTGTTTCTCACCTATCTCACTTGGTTGGTGGTGAATGCCCTGTAAGAGGGGCGTTCAGTAACCGAAAATCTCTTTCAGTTTGCTGAGGAGACCGTCGCCGCGCAGGTCGGCGCCCACGATTATGCCCTCTCCATTAAGCAAGATATTGGATGGTATGGCAGCCACGCCGTAAGTGTCGACAGCCTCGCTCCGCCATCCTTTCAGTTCCGACAGCTGTGTCCAATCCAAACCGAGGTTGGACACAGCTGTTTTCCAATCGGCGGCGTTCTCATCGAGCGAGATGCCTATCACCTCGAAGCCCTGCCTGTGATACTTCACATAGCTCTCCACCACCACGGGCATCTCCTTGCGGCAGGGTGCGCACCAACTGGCCCAGAAATCGAGGAGCACATAATGCCCTTTGCCGCACCATTCGCTCAACAGGTGGGGGGTGCCGTCGAGGTCGGCGAGCGGGAGGTCGGTAAAACTCCTGCCCGGGCGTTTCTTCTGTTGGCGGTTGTAGTAGGTCCATACGTGCTGGAGCATGGCATGACGGGCATAGGGCGAGTGGGTCTCCATGAAGGAATCGAGCGAGTCGAGGGTCATGTTCATGTACAGGTCGGGCAAGAAGGCGGCAGGCACCATCGTGGCGGCATAATCTTTCAGCACCCTGGCACTCTTGTTGTCGACAGCCGCCTTGAGTGCCCTGACCTCCGGTTCAATCTCCTTTTTTCTTTCCGCATCGGCTGTCTGCCATTCCTCGCGCAGCATCTTCAGATAGTGCCTGTAGAGATTCTGCACCGAGTCGAGACGCTCACTGCATTCATCCGTCAGTAGGTTGAGCGGCGACCCTGCGATGCGCCCCTTGGACAGGTCGACTGCGACGGGAATGCTGTCGACGAAGAAACGCACAAAGCGCTGGTCGTTGCCTACCGCAAGCACCGTATGGAGAGGTTGGATTCCCTGGTAAGCGAAATATCCGTCGTGGGGCTCTACCTGCGCCAGCACCGTCTTGTGAGCCATGTCGAAGACCCACACCTTCTCCATGGTGTCGGGACATTGCCCGCTCACCATGAACGACACCTGTGCAGAGGCTGTCTGCACCCAGGCCGTAATGAGGACCACACAAGCCCATATCCGTATGTCAATCTTCCTGTTCATCGTATGCAGCCACATCATGTGCGGATTGTACTGCAAACATACAAAAAAAATTGATATGTTGCCGATTCTGAGAAAAAAATAATTGATGGGATGGAAATCACGGGATTTTTATGTACTTTTGCAGCCGGAAAAGGGATTTTTCCGATTCTCTTTTCCTCAGAGTGCTTGAGAACCTCTTTAAAAACAAGAAATGATCTACCTGAAAGAAAAAGTGAGCATACTGTTCATGTTGTTCGGTATGCTGTTTTGTGCCTGCATAATCACGGCAACCATCCTTGAGACCAAGCAAATAGACGTGGGAGGCATCGGAGTGACCTGCGGTTTGCTGGTATTCCCCATATCGTACATCATCAACGACTGCGTGTGCGAGGTATGGGGCTACGGCAAAGCACGCATTGTCATTTGGAGCGGCTTTGCGCTGAATTTCTTCTTCGTCTTGTTGGGTGCACTGAGCGATGCGCTTCCGGGCGCACCGTATTGGCATAACGAAGAAGGCTTCCACGCCATCTTCGGACTGGCACCCCGCATTGCCTTGGCCTCGTTCATCGCATTCCTGGTGGGCAGTTTTGTCAACGCTTACGTGATGAGCCGCATGAAGATATCGTCCAAAGGCCGCCACTTCCCGCTACGTGCCATCATGAGCACGGTCTACGGAGAGAGTGTCGACTCCATCATCTTCTTCCCCATCGCTTTCTACGGGGTGATACCCAACAAGGACTTGATGCTGCTGATACTGTGGCAAGTGATTTTGAAGACACTGTACGAAGTGGTGGTGCTGCCCGTGACCATGCGTGTGGTAAAAGCGGTGAAGAAGATTGAGGACAAAGACACCTACGACCATGGTATGGACTACAACGTGTTCCACCTGAATGGCTGACAAGAAAGACAATAAAAGATAAAAACACAATGCAAAACGAAAGAGACAAAGAAGGTCTGAAGCTGCTTGGCTCGAAGACCCAATACCCCGACCATTACGACCCCACGTTGCTGGAGACCTTCCAGAACCTGCATCGCGAGAACGACTACTGGGTACGTTTCAACTGCCCTGAGTTCACCACGCTGTGTCCCATTACAGGCCAGCCCGACTTTGCCGAGATACGGATAGAATACATACCCGACGAGCTGATGGTGGAGAGCAAGAGTCTGAAACTATACCTTTTCAGTTACCGTAACCACGGCGAATTTCATGAAGACTGTGTGAACAAGATTATGAAGGACCTGATACAGCTCATGTCGCCGAGATACATCGAGGTGGAAGGCATCTTCCTCCCCCGTGGCGGCATCAGCATCTACCCCTTCACCAACTACGGTCGTCCCGGCACCAAGTATGAGGAGCTGGCATGGCACCGTCTGTCGCAGCACGACGTGAAATAACTGATAATCAGTGTGTGAGGCTGTCAGGTCGCAGTCTGTAGCCCTGCACCTCACCGTTCACCTTCAGCGCCATGGTGTCTTTGCGCAGATACACCAATTGCGCGGTGTCGTTGCGCACTACGGGTTCCTTATCCGTTTCGGATGCTCTGGAAACCTCTGTCAAGATGATATCGCCGTTGAAGATATGCCACTCGCTATATCGCTTCATTCGCGGATACTCGACAGGGCTTTCCTTTTCCTGCGAGTAGGTGGCATTGCGTGTTCCAATGGCCAGGACCTGATTGTCGATCTTCATGGTGAAGCCATATTCGCGCGGCACCATGAACGAGTCGATGAGATGGTCGAATTTCGCTCTTTCTTCCTTGTCCATCGCAGCCAAAATATCCGGGTCGAAAGAAGACCGCAGATGCGGCATCACCGAATACACCCATGTGCCCATCAACTCATTGAGGTTGATGGCCTTGCTTACTGACTTCTTGTCATCGGGGTTGAGCACCAGCGCAAACCTGTCGCCGATGTTGGGGAATCCGAAGACATTGCCGTTTTTCCGTGCATCCGAGATGTCGAAGGTATCGGGGTTCTCGCCTGTTTCCGGGAAGAACACCACTAAATAGGCCTCCGTGCCCCCTCCGCACACCAAGCCATAGACGGTGGAATCGCCCACAGCCTCATAGCCAGGCATCTCACCGGTATTCTTATCCACTTTCTCTTTATTGATATCGCCCCTGCAGGCAACAAACGCCATCAAGGCGGCAACAATCAGAAATCCGAAAATTTTACGCATACATTCTGTAAATTGGCGGGAGACATTCACCTTTTGCATCAGCATGTGTCTTGCGGCGGATAGCGCTCCCATATTTTATGGCTGCAAATTTAAGGAAAAAAAATGTATTCCCATCAAAGAGAGCCCATATTAAATCATTACAAATCTGAGTAAAAGGCGAAAAATCTTCCTTTTATCCGAAAAAAACGCGATTTTGACTTTGCAATTGGAAAATAATTCTCTATATTTGCACCGCTATATCAGTAGTGAAGACAACAAACAATCAACACAAAGTCCTCTCTCCTGAAAAACACCTTAAGCCTTTTCAACACAATTAAATTTAATAAATATGAAAAAAAGAATCCAATTCAGTCTCGTTTATCGGGATATGTGGCAGTCGTCTGGCAAGTTCCAGCCCCGCAAAGACCAGTTGGAGCGCATCGCCCCCGCCATTATCGACATGGGAGTATTCGACCGAGTGGAAACCAACGGTGGAGCCTTTGAGCAAGTGAACCTTCTTGCCGGTGAGAATCCCAATGCCGCCGTACGCGCTTTCTGCAAGCCATTCAACCAGGTTGGCATCAAGACCCACATGCTCGACCGCGGACTGAACGCACTCCGTATGTATCCTGTTCCCGACGATGTGCGCGAACTGCAATACAAGGTGAAGCATGCCCAAGGTGTGGACATCCCCCGTATCTTCTGCGGTCTGAACGACGTGCGTAATATCATCCCGAGCGTGAAGTGGGCGAAGGCCGCCGGCATGACCCCCCAGGCCACCCTCTGCATCACCACGAGTCCCGTACATACCGTTGAATACTACAGCGCCATCGCCGACGAGGTGATAGCCGCCGGAGCCGAGGAAATCTGCCTCAAGGACATGGCCGGCATCGGTCAGCCTGCCCTGCTTGGCGCCCTTGTGAAGTCGATAAAGACAAAGCATCCCGACATTATCATACAATATCACGGCCACTCCGGTCCCGGCCTGTCGATGGCCAGCATCCTTGAGGTGTGCAACAATGGTGCCGACGTGATAGACACCGCCATCGAGCCGCTGTCATGGGGCAAGGTGCATCCGGATATCATCTCCGTGCAGAGCATGCTGAAGAACGAAGGCTTCGAAGTGAAGGAAATCAACATGAACGCCTATATGCAGGCCCGTTCCCTCACCCAGGAGTTCATCGATGACTGGCTGGGCTATTTCATCAATCCCGGCAACAAGCAGATGAGTTCTCTGCTTCTGGGCTGCGGACTTCCCGGCGGCATGATGGGCAGCATGATGGCCGACCTGGCCGGCATTCACCACGTGATAAACAACACGCTGAAAGCCAAGGGCGAGCCTGAGCTCACCACCGACGAGATGCTTGTGAAGCTGTTCGACGAGGTGGCATACGTATGGCCGCGCGTGGGCTATCCTCCACTGGTGACTCCGTTCTCACAGTATGTGAAGAACATCGCCCTTATGAACCTGCTCACCATGGCACAGGGCAAGGGACGCTTCGTGATGATGGATGACAGCATGTGGGGC
>CAJONT010000202.1 GCA_905235975.1 uncultured Prevotella sp. | reverse complement strand
TCGGCATTGCGCACATGCTTCACACTGATGATGCCCTGCGGTGTGGGGAACGTGCCCTCAGCCCATTGCAGCTGTCCCAGATGCGGAACGATGCGCACCTTTCGGCATCCAGCCTCCAAGGGTTCGATACCGAGCACATGGCGCGAAAGCCAGGCGGTTGGTCCCGAGGCCCATCCATGGCACAAGCTCAACCTCATGCCCACATAGCAGTAGGCACCTCCGTCGCGGTGTATGTCGTATTTTCCTTCCGGCACGGTTTGGTCGATGCGTCCTGCACGTGCCAAGTCACTGTAGGTGAAGTCTTCCCAAAAGGTGGTGGCACCCAGGTCGATCATGCCGCCCCAATAGTCGGAGATAAGTTTCATGGCCTCTTCGTAGGCCCCTATCCTGGCCAGCGCCTCCAGCATATAATAGCCGAAGAATGTGGAGAAGCCCTCTGCGCCGTTCCTTGTCAGAATCGCCTCACTTTTGGCCGCTTTCATCATACCAGCCAGAGAGAGCAGCGCCGTGGCCTGCTTGTTGTCTTGATGTGCCGGCACATACTTGCGCATGAGTTTCGCTTTCTGCTCCACCTCGTTTGCCATTCCGGTATCATCGAGCGCCCTGAGCAGTTCGGCCCCCGCCTCAAGTGCCATGATGGTGAGCGCCTGGAGTCCTGCATGAATCACTTCGGTCTGTTCACTGGTGGGCCAGTCGAGGAAGCGAATGCCCCCGTCCAGTTTTTCCTTTTTGCCGTCTGTATTGTTCATCACCTGCCTCAGCAATTGTGAGAGATACGTATGCTGCTGACGGAGATAGTCGAGTTTGCCCTGATAGAGATAGAGGTCACGCTGAATAAGGATCCACCACAGCGAGTAGCTGCACATATTGTTCATCCACTTCGGTTCAGCCTTCAGCGCATCCATGAAGGTATCGTCATAAGCAGCGACGTTCACGTTGTTGGTCTTTCCCCCGCCGAGCGGCGTGTCATCGCGTGCGAAGTCAAGACTCTTTGCCACGACGGGATGCCATCCGAACACGGTATTGATGGTCATCACCTCAGGGTGCATATCGCCTATCCACACAAGGCGGTCGCGTTTGATACCATCCCAGACATACTCCTGCATGCACTGATGCACGGTATAAGCCCCCGTCTGCCAAATCCTGTTCAGGCGGTCGTCGCTGCAACGGAACGAGCCCTTGTATGGTAAATTGCGATACTGTGCCACGGCCCTCACGGTGGCGAGAGGCACTTCAATGCTGTCGCTGAGGAGGTCGATGCGTACGAACCTGAACCCTGAGTTGCCGGTTGTCACGCTTCCCAACCACGGCACCATGAGTTCAAAATCGCGCATGGCATGGTCGTTGGTGGCATTCGATGTGTTCACATCGCTCATGGCTTCGGTCACCGACTCGCCCATCCTTATCCTGAAACGAGCAGGCAGTTGGACATCGCGTATGGCAGAAACGATTTGCAGTGCCCCGTGCATTTCTCTGCCGAAATCGAGCAGTATTGCACTACTGCCCCCTTTCTTCGTGCTCATGACACAGCAATTCTTCTGCGTCACCGACACCTGTCCGTTGAAGGGCTGCAGCAGATTGTCGGCACCACTCACACTCTGTTCAGTGAGCCACATGATACGCGTTGGCGCCACGTATTCACGCACGATATCCGCATCCTCCATGACTCCGCCGAAGAGCGTCTGTGCGGGTGCATTGTAAGCAGTGAGGAGCATGCCGATGAGCAGCAAACCCATTATGTGTTGACGGCAAGACATAATTTATTCTATTTCTATGAATTTGATTTGTTTCACTTCAAAGTCGCCCTCGTCGGCCACCAGTCGAATCCTGTGTGGCTGGCCGGCTTCCAAGTGCGTGTCGAAGGCTATGATTTGCGCCCAGTTGTCGGCTACGCCGGTATGCGCCACACTCTCGTCACAAACCCGCTGTTCATCGAAATACAACGAGAAGCGGTTGTGTCGCGTCTGCAAGGACCTCACGCTGAACACCACGTCATATCGTCCTGTGGCAGGAATGTCGACCACGGGGTAGTCGTACCACTGTCCGCGTTTCAGGCTTACGATGCTGTCGCCCTGATTGAGTTCCACATTCCGTCCCGTGGGCATGGGCATTTTCCTAATCTTCTGAAACACCTGCACCTCCGCAATCTGCACATTGGGCGTATCGAAATTCTTCAATCTCAGGTAGCGGCAGAAAGCGTCGTCGCCACCGACGGAGACCTTCTTGGCCTGTTTGGGAGCCACCTCGCCCAAGGGTCGCCAGTTCAGGCGGTCGCAGGAGGCCATAAGCTGGCAGGAGAACGTGCTCTTCTGCGGGAAGGCCACTTGCACCTGGTCGATGGCAAATTCACCCATCAAGTCGAGTTCAAGGAAACCGTTTTGATCTACCGGTCCGCTCTGCCAGCAGGTTTCCATCTTGCCGTCGAAAGCAGCGAGAGGTGAGGGCTGTGAGGAGTTGGCGGGTTTGCCCGGTGCGATGTTGTTCTTCTGCTTGTCGTAACTTGGCACGGGCTGCTCTTCCACTTTGCGTGTGGAGGGAATCGGCATGCCCTCTTCATCGAACCCGAACCGGTCGATGGACAGTTTGCGACTCTCCCACCCTTGCGTCATCCAGTGGGAGGCATACCACAGTTCCGTACCATCGGGCGAAGCCACCACACATCCGTGTCCCGGATAATGCACTCCTTTGAAGAACTCACCCTGGAAGCGGTAGTCGTCGGTATAGGGGTTGTCGCCCTCGTAGGATTCCATTTCGAGGGTGTAATTGTCGTCGATGCGCGCATAGAAACGCAGATAGCGGTTGTTGTTTTTCACCATGAAGGGTCCCTCTTTGGTATCGCGGTGACCCAGGAACTCGCCGTCGAGCCAGTTCCAATCACTGTTCATGGGTGCTATCCACTCGCTGTCGAGCAGATAGGAGCGTCCGTCGGTATCGACAAAGATATTGGGGTCGAGCCCCTTTTTCTTGAGATGAGAATGCAACACATAGGGGCCTAAGGGTGTGGGTGCCTTCTGCAGCATCATGGTGCAACCCGCCTGCCAAGTGTTGCAGGTGGTGATGATATAATACTGTTCACCTTTATGTACGATTTCGGATGCCCACATGGGCCGGTCGCGCTCGTCACCTTCGAAAGCGAGGTAAGGCCCACTCCAGTTGACGAGGTCACGCGACTTCCATACACCTGTCCACTGCATGTTAAGGTCGCCCGGACAGGGTGTTCCCACGAGATAATAGAAATTACCGAACTTGGCCACGCATCCGTCGGCCATACGTGGTGTCAGTGGGTTTTGGAACGTCTGTGCTGTCATTGCCCCGACAGAGAGCACAGCAACGAGGAGGGTTATGCACAGTTTTTTCATCATATTGTCAGGTTAAAAAAGGATTTTCTTGCGATAGTCATTGTTCCACACTTTCGGGTCCATCAGATGATACACAGGCGTGAGCTGTGAAGAGTTGTCGGCATCGGCGCCAAGAATCAAGGGTCCGTAGAAGATGCGGTGTTCACTGAAGCTATGTTTCAGGTTGAATGTGACACGGAGGGTATCGCCTTTCTGCCAATCGCCCTGCACTGCAAAGAACCCCTTTTCGGCAGCCGGTTTGAGGGTCTTCCCGTTGCGTGTGAAACGGTAGTTGTCCACCCACGGACGGCAAGGGATACAAACGGTCTGCATGCCCCTTGTGTTCTCTTTGACCACCAGCACCACCTCATTGCCGAAAGGATAGTCGGTTTTCTGTTCCACTGTGAGCACCCCCGTCTTCTCCTCGCCCACCGTCAGTAAGCTTTCACGGAAGAAGGGCAGCACCAACGTGTCGCCGCAGAGCGTATAGGAGAAGCGAGCGGCAGTAGCCAACCCCTCGGCACCTCGCATGGTGCAGCACCAGTGTGCCTCAGGGGCATGTATGGAGAGTATGGAGACACTGTCATGGGGACACGTGTCGCATCCGAAGCCACCATTTACGCGCTGCGTGTGACAGAGGGCATTGTAATAGATGCGTTCCGCATCTTGCAGATATTCCACATTGCCGGTACGCTGCCACAACTGCAGTGCCAGCATATAGCTGTCGACGATGGCACACGGCTCCGTCCATGTGTCGTAGCGGGCGAACCAGTTGTAATTCTCGTAGTTGGGGGTCATGCCATACTGTTTGTACAACTTCCAGCGTTTCTCTGCCTCCTCGTAGTACTTACGCTGATTGGTAAGGTCACCCCACCTGACGAGTCCTCTGCAAGCGGTGAGCGAGGCATGCGTCTGCGCCTTTATCCCTACGAGGTCGATTTCCAAGAATCGGTCTATCATTTCCTCGATAACGGCACGCATCTCCTTGTTTCCCACATACTTATAGGAATGGATTAGTCCATCCATACCGATGAAGACACACCCGATATCAGAAGACAGCAACCATCCATCGACCACATTCTGCAGTGTACCCGAGGCTTCGCCCACCTCTTGCCGGCGCTGTTCAGGACGTATGGGATATACCTTGTAACGCCCCTTGGCCTTCACGAACAGATTCTGTGCCACGCTCTTTATGACGGGCAGCACACGTTTGTCGCCTTTCCACTCGTAATATTCGCACAGACCTCTCAAGAGCCATCCGTTACCAGAGAGTTGCTGTTCGCTGATGACATCGTCGTAGACGATACCCATATACCCCAGCCGATTGAGATGCCCTGGCAGGAGTTGGATGAACTGTTCCAGGAAAAGAGGCTGCCTGTGGAGAGCCTGCGCATCCATGACCCACGCCAACAACGTGCGTCCCTCTGTGTCGCCTGGCCAGAAGCCAGACTCCTCATCGGTCAAGAACACATTCTGAGGCTGATATTTGTCTTCGTGCAAACGCAGGAAGTTGCGTTCAAGTCGAATGTGCAATTCGTCTTGCACTTCAATGGCAGCAAAGGGCACATCTTGCGCCCATATATCTGCCGACATGAGCATGAAGAAAAAAAGAGCGACGTAACGCATATCTTTACTACTTATGAGAGATGAGAGTTGAGCGACACAACAGGGACTCCGCTGAATGATTTATATCACAGATTAAGGCAGTTGCTTGATTTTGATGTTTTTGAACCACACTTCATCGCCATGGTCTTGCAACAAGATATAACCATCGGCGGCATTGCCGAAATTGGGCCAATCGCGATATTTGCTGTAAGCCACCAGTGCATTCCATTCCTGATTGTCACGTTCGTACTCCAACAGTTTCTCACCATTGAGCCAATGCTCCACATGACGGCCGTTGACTATGACGAGAGCCGTATTGAAACTGTCGATATTGAAATTCTTCTTGTCAGGAGCAGGAATCAAGTCGTAGAGAGACCCTAACTTACGGTTGCCTTTGACGCCCAATTTTGCATCAGGATGCCGTTCGTCGTCCAGAATCTGGAACTCACAGCCGATGGCCGAGCCCTGCCCTTTGTTCAAATCCGTATCGACGAAGTATTTAATGCCGCTGTTGGCCCCCTTCGTGATTTTGAAGTCGACACTGAGCATGAAATTGCGGTATTTGCGCACTGTGACGATATCGCCGCCATTGGCACTCTCTCCGCCCTTGTCTTTGAGCACCTTGAGTATGCCGTTTTCCACGACCCATCCTTTTTCGGGGAAATGAGAGAGTTTGGCACCACGCCACCCTTCGGTGTCTACCCCATTCCAGAGCAGTTGCCATCCCTCTGCCTTCTCACGCTCCGACAAAGAATTGTCGATGAGATTGACCTGCGGTACGTTTCTGTTCTCAGCTGTAGCATACTTGGCCACATCTTTGGTGAGGATGCGTATGTTGCGCCATGCCACCGACTTGCCCACTTTTGCCTCATCATTGCCAATGGTGTGCACTTGCAGGGCGATGAAACCCTCTGGTGTCATGGTATCGATGATATCGGCACAAGGAATGCCGTTGACCCATGTACGGATGTTAGGTCCAATGGCCTCTATTCGGGCCTTATTCCATGCGTTGCTGTTGAAAGCACTCTTGGCTGCCACATTCTTGGTGAGCGGGTAGAGCCACCCCCGTCGAGCCTCGTCGTAGATGCCACCTGTCCAAGCGCGTGTACTGGGGTCGATTTCGAACTGATAGCCATGAACCCTTCCTTTCATGTAGTCTTTCAGGCTCTGGCTTCTTAACTGCACGCCAGAGTTGAGGTCATCGTTGTCGTAAAACTCGAACTCGAGGATGAAGTCACCATAGTTTTTCTTGGTACATAAGAACGAATTGTCGGTGTTCAGCTTTGCATATCCAACAATTGCTCCGTTTTCTACTTTGTAGTCGGCCTTGCCACCTCTCTGCACCCAGCCGCTCAGGCTTTTTCCGTTGAAGAGAGACTGCCACTCCTGTGCGAACGTCGATACATTGCCTACCGACAACAGGACAAGACTGCATAAAATTATTTTTTTCATAAATCGGTAATTTTATTCTTGAATTATCGAATGACGGTGATGTCATCCTTGGTTTCATCCTCATACGTCATGAAATGACCCAGCAGGCTCCATCCCCAGAAGGGATCCAGTCCACAGCCCTCACCTGTTTCGGCATTGTAATACTCACGGTTGCCGGCTTTCTTCACCAGTTTCTCCGTGTAATGCGCCACAAGCGAAGCCAGCTCGTTCTTTCCGTAATAGCGCAAGCCGTGATAGACCATGTAGTTGGTGGGAATCCAGGTATTTGCACGCCAGCTGCAGCCCACATCGCTGGGCATGTAGGACGTACTGTACCAAGGTTCGCTTTTGGCCAGGGCAGCCATAGGCCATGGTGTCCAGAACTCATTGGGATTCATCAGGTAGTCGCGTATCATCCGCTCGGCCTGCTCAGGGGTGGCCACCTCAGCCCACAGTGTGGCAAAAGCAGCGATGGAGCGTACGGGGATGAAACGTCCCTTGGGATGATAGAAATTTACTTTTGCTATTTTGTTATAGCGGTCCATAAGGCTGTCGGGATTGGTCTTCAGGTCGTAGAAGAACCCATCTTTCTCATCCCACATCATGGTGCGAATGCGCTCGGCCAAAGCCTCAGCCTTCTGTCTGTATTCAGCGGCCACTTTTTTCTTTCCCGCCATTTCGGCCAGGCATGCAAAAGCTTTCATCTCTCTCACGAGGTAGCAGTTCAGGTCGACGCCCTCGCTCACGCGGTCAAGCCACAGTCCGGCGCGTTCCTGCTGATTGTCCATACCCGTGTGGGGAGCACTCATCCACTCGCTCAGTCCGTTCTTGTTGGAGTCCATCTGGTTGAGCCAGTAGTCGAGGTATTTTTTCAGTCGTGCGAAGGTGTCCTTCTCCAAGATCCACTTGGATTCGCCATACTCCTTGCACACCATCAGCGCGATTTGTGAGAGGAACGGCTTCACATGTTCGTTGTCGTGGAATTCGTTGCCGGGCACCGACCTTACGATAAAGCCATCGTCGCGCTGATTTTGCAGGAAGATAATCACGCCGTTTTTCATATAATCGGCAGGCCAACCCATATAAATCTGCACGATAGACTCAAAATACTGGTCCCAGTCGTAGAGCGTACGATAGCTGTAGCCGGTAAAATAGGGCAGCTGCGACACTGAGTCGGTCATGATACCTCTGTGCATCAGGTTGTCGACATCAGCGAGTTGCGTACGCAGTTTCACGAGGGCCTCGTCAGTCTTGTAACGATGTTGGGCATGGCCAGCCATCGCGGCCATGCCCAACAGGAGAATAAAGAGCGTTTTCTTCATTTTTCTATTCTCTTACCATCCAGGGTTCTGGAAGTTATTGCCATTGTAATTAATCATACGGATTACCTCATCACCTGGTATGGGGAAGATGAGATACTTGTCGCTCACGGCATTGCGCTGGTTGTCGACGACGAAGCGCGTGTAGGTGAAGGTGGTTCTAAGACCACGTTTCAGACCCGTACACGACATACCCGTAATTACATTGCCCGTAGCGGTTGTGCCGGAGATGGCATTGCCGTCGTTATCGACACCCGTGACAGGTTTGCCTGAACCGTTGAGTTCCTTCCACCTGCGGACATCGAAGAAACGAATCTCCTCGAAGGCAAATTCTACGCGGCGCTCGTTGTGAACGCGCTCGAGGAACTCCTCTTTCGACATGCCATAAGCCAGTTTGGGCATACTCACACGCTGACGCACCAGGTTGACAGCATCAATGGCCTCATTAGGCACCACATCGGTAGCGGCCTCACCGGCGGCCTCGGCATAGTTGAGAAGAATCTCAGCATAACGCATCAGTTTGAAGTATCCGTCCTGGTTCTCCATGTGGTTGGAGGCACCATTGGTGTACTTACGCATATAATAGCCCGTATTGGTAAAGCGGCGGTCGTTGGGGTTGATGATTTGGTTGCCGTCGGGCGTATCCTCAAGACCCACATAGGTGCCCACACGCTCGCTCAAGTCGCCACGCACATAAGAGTTGTTGTAATAGACGGTGGCAGTGAGTCGCGGGTCGCGGTTCGCATACGGATTCTGGTCGTCATACTTCACGTTTCCTTTCTTGGCATCAGGATTGATGACAGGCTGGAGATGGTCGGGGTCGGCATAGCCCAGGATGGGGCGCACGCCGTTGGTCAGCTCATAGCAGTCGACCAGTTCCTGTGTAGGATTGGCACCCGAAGTCACAGCACCATCGAAGGTGGGGAGACCGTGGTACATATACACCTCCATGCGGTCGCGGATTTCGAAGATGGTCTCTTTGTCCACATTTCCTGACACATCACTTCTCGACTGGAAGTACAGGTCGTAAGCGTTCTGTGCGAGACGGTTGCTGGGAGAACGGCGGTAGAGTTCGTAGCCGTTTTCCTTCATCTTGTCCATTGCATCCTTCGTGATTTGCGCAGCCTCTTCCCATGTCACCCTCTTGGGGTCGCTGCTGTCGTACCACAGGGGCGAAGCAGCAAAGAGTGCAGCCTGCGACTTGATGGCCCAAGCGATACCCTTGTTCATCTTGCCACGCTCTGTATCGTCGGTGCCAGAGTGCCAACCGAAGAGTTCATCATCGCAGCCGAGCGCCGTATCGCAGTCGCTGAGGATTTGTCGCACACAATCGGCAAATGTGGGACGCGTCACTGTGGAGTAGTCGAAGTCGAGTCCATACTCCGAGGTACTGAAGGGTACACCTCCGTAGCGCTTGATGAGTTGCAGGAGGAACCAAGCTCTCAGTGTGTAGACCTGCGCCTTGTATCGCAACTGTGTATTCTTGGTGAATGTCTTTGCGTCATCGATATTGGCGAGGAAGATGTTACACTGCTTGATACCTTGGAAGTAGTTGTTCCACCATCCACTGTTATCGCCCGTCTCTACCGGGTTGGTGTAAGGAGTGAGCTGTCCTCTCCACCACTGTGAGGAAGGACTGTTGCTGATGCTGTTGGCATCGTAGGCATTGTCGGTAAACTCGTCGAGGAGCGAATGTTCGCCGTACCACATGGCATGACGTTGCAGATGGCTGTAGCAGGTGTTGAGATAGCCGCCTGTCTTACGGTCGCTGTCAAAGATTTCATCAAACGTCACACGTCCGTCGGGATAGTCCTCGATGTCGGTGCATGCTGTGTATATTGGGCCCGTCAGCACGAGAGCTGCACAAGCCATACCTTTCAGAAATATCTTCATTTTCATATCGTTTCAATCTATTGGTTAGAAGGTAATACTCAGTCCTAAGTTGAACGTGCGGTAAATGGGGTATGAGCTTAAGCTGGAAGCCTCCACGTCGAAAGCCTCAAACCTGCGGTTGTCGAAGGTAAGCAGGTTGTTGCCACTTATATAGACACGAGCCTTTTCCAACAGCAGTTTGTGGCTGAAGTCGGTGGGCAGTGTATATCCAAGTTCTACATTCTTCAGACGAAGGAAGTTGCGGTCGGTGATGAAGAAATCATTTCCGCGCATACTTGAAGTAGAAACGGTGGAGAGCGCAGGATAATTGATGGGTTCGCCTGCTGCATAGCGTTCAGCCGTCCAAGCCTCACGATGCAGGTCGGTGTACACACCACGGCCGTCGGTCTCCCAGACGCCGAGTCCGGAACTCATGATAGAGCGTCCGCTGGTGCCCTGGAACTGCACATAGAGGTCAAATCCCTTGTAGTCGACCTGGAAGTCGAAGGCATAGGTGGTCTTCGGGATGTCGGTATTGCCGATGGGCACCTGGTCTTTCTCGTTGATGACACCATCATTGTTCATATCCTTATAGATGAAGTCGCCCACGCGCGGCGGTGTTCCTTCGTAAGAAAGATTGCAGTTGTCGATTTCCGACTGGGAGTTGAAGAATCCGTTACCGTTGCTGTAATCGATAAGATATCCCCAGGACTGACCGATGCTCTGTCCGGTGGTACGGTAAGCATAGTAGTAGTCGTAGCTGCCCTTGTCGATTTCATCGAATTTCAGCACCTTGTTCTTGTTGGTGGAGAGGTTGGCAGAAGCCATCAACCTGAGGTCTTTGCCGAAGCGCTTGTCGAAGGCCAGTTCCAGTTCGACACCCTGGTTTTTCGACTCGCCCAGGTTACGATAAGGCAGGTTGGCACGTGAGATACCCTGATAGTCGGGCGTGAGCTGACTCTGTATCACGATGTCATTGGTGCGCTGGTAGTAGTAGTCGGCACGCAGGGTGAGGCAGTTGAACAGTCCAATCTCAATGCCGTAGTTCTGCTCCTTTGTGCTTTCCCACTGGAGACCCGGGTTACCAATCTGACCTTCATAGATTCGTGCACCACCGTGGATGTTGCCAATCATACCGCCTCCACCGATGCTGTACTCATCGAGATAGAGGAAGCGTCGGCTCGAGATGATGTCATTGCCCACCTTGCCGTATGAGGCACGCAGCTTGAGGAAGGTAAGCCACTCGCTGATGGAAGAGCTCTTGAAGAACTGTTCGTTGCTTGCCACCCAAGAGCCCGAGATGGTTGGGAAGAAGCCCCAGCGGTTGTCGTCGCTGAACTGTTCGCTGCTGGTGTATCCGGCATCGAACTGCACATAGTAGCGGCTGTCGTATCCGTATTTGGCATGTCCTGTGAAGGAGATACGGTCGTACGGCAACATCTGGTTGCCGGATCCGCTATCCTTGACATAATCCTGGTTGAAGTAGTTTACACAAGCTTCCACGGAGTGCTTGCCGAAGGTGCGGTCATAGGAAATTGTTCCCAACACGTTGATGAAATAGGTCATCACAGAGTTCTTACCCAAGCTAAGCGGTGTTTCCTGGTTGGAGCCGTAGGGTGTATAGATAGGATTGCGGTATGCGTTGCCAGCTTCGTCGACACCCTCATCGATGCCGTTGAAGACGTAGCGCATGTAGTCGCGGCTACCAATCATGGTGCCCACATAACGCGACTCATATCCCATCACGCCAGATGCTTTGAGTCCTTTGGTGATGAAATCGAGTCCCCAGTCGAGACCCATCGACACATTGACTGTGGAACGCGTGTCACGCTGGTAACCGTTGCGGTTGAGGCGTCCATACACAGGATTCTGTTCATAGTCGCTGGCTACCACGCCACCGTCGGGAGTAGTGGGTCCGTACATCACGGGCGGTGTGGTGAGCAGTGCGCTCCAGATGCCGCCGGCATTGGGACGGTTGTGCTTGTCGATGACGATGTTGGCATTGAGATAAGCCGACAGGTTGCTCAGCAGGGTGACGTCCATATTGCTCACGATGTTGAAGCGGTCGAGTGCCGTATGCGGGTCGTAATTGCTGGCCTTCTCCGACTTGTAGAGCGAGCCCTGATGCAGGTAGCTGCCGTTGATGAAGTAGCGCACGCGATCGTTGCCGCCGGTGGCATTCACATTGTAGCGCTGCATCGGAGCATAGTCTTCGGTAAACATCTTATACCAGTTGTTGTTGGGATAGAGCAGCGGGTCGTTGCCTTGCTTGTAGTTCTCAATCTGCTCATTGGTATAAGCCAGAGGGAGTCCGTCGTTGGCAAGGGCCTGGTTACGCAGGGTGGCATACTCCCATGAATCCATCGACTTCGGCGTCACGGTAGGCTTCTGGATGGAGAAGTCGGCCGATGCAGTGATTTGCGTCTTTCCTATAACACCGCGTTTGGTGTTGATGAGGATGGCGCCGTTGCTGGCCTGGAAGCCGTAGACTGCGGTGGCAGCCGCATCCTTGAGGATGACGATAGACTCAATCATGTGCGGGTCGAGCACATTGATGTCGGTTGTAGGCGAGGGTACACCGTCGAGCACGATGAGGGGGTCGTTGCCGTTGGTGGTCCTGCGTCCACGGACGAAGAAGGTGACTCCGTCGTAGCCCGGTTCGCTGGTGCCGTTGACCATGGTGAGTCCTGAGAGGTTGCCGGCCAGTCGTGCAGAGAGTCCTGCGGTAGGTGACTTGAGGAGTTTTTCTCCATCCAGCACGCTGATGGAGCCCGTGAGGGCTTCGCGTGTAGATGTCTGCGTCTGCGCCAGTCGGAAATCAGCATCCTTTCCGTGCGGGTCGTCAGCGAGCTTGACAGCTGTTTCAGGTGCCTCGCTCACAGACACCTGCTGTGTAAGTTTTCCCTTTGCGCTAATGTCAAGTGTATTGACATCGTTGGGTACTACTATGCTATAGTATCCCTTGCTGTCGGTCATGGTGTACTGACGCGACTGGTGTACCTTGACCAATGCGCCTTTCACCGGCTGTCCATCGTTGTCGACTACGATGCCCGAGACTACCGTGGAGTTGACCTCTACTTGTGCGTGAGCCTTAATCGGAGAAGCGAGACAAATCGCCAGCAGACATGAGACCGACAGTATATTCTTTTTATAAAACACTTTCTTCATATTGTTCTCTATATAATGATAATGTATATGTGAAGATTACCAACCAGGATTTTGCCATTCTACTCCTGTCACGGCAGACATACGTGTAGATTCAGCCAACGGGATGGGGAAGAGCAGGTATTTCGGTTGATATGTGTACTGAGTGGGCTGCGGGGCATCAGGTGTTCCCACATTGATATTGAAGCGTTGGTATGTCAAGGTACCGTCATCGGCTTTGCGAATACGCATACCCGTCTTATACTTCTCGGTAAGGTTCTCCTGTCCGGGCTTGCACCAGCGGCGCGTGTCGAAGTAGCGGACCTCCTGGAAAGAGAGTTCCACTTGGCGCTCATGGTGCACACGGAGTCTTGCCTCCTCTTTGCTCAGGTTGGAGGAGATGTCGACCGAAGCAGCGAAGCCGGCACGGTGACGGATGTCGTTCACCAGTTTGATACCCTCGGCAATCTTACCGCTTTCCACGGCGCACTCTGCCAGATTGAGATAGATATCGGCCAGTCGGTACCATTTCACGCAGCCGTTACCCTCGCCGTTTTCGGGCAGTGCATACGGATGATGCGTCTTATACTTGTAATAGCCAGTACGGGTGTACTTGCTGCCACCAGAGGCTTCAGAAACCTGGTCGTTGCCGCCCACGTAGGTCTGCATATTGTAGCGTTTGTGGTCTGGGCCATAGAAGCACTCGTGTCCGTTGTAGAGGACATCGGCAAAGAGGCGCGGGTCGCGTCCTTTGTAAGGATTCTCGGGGTCGTAGCCGGAGCCTTCCTCGTAGTTGGGCTGCAGGTGCTTTTCATCGAGATAGGGTTTGTCGAGTTTCAGGACAGGCTTACCTGTGGCGAGCATGTCGTAGGCATCGACCAACTCCTGTGTGGGCACCACACCGCACTTAAATCCGTTGTTCGAGGGATAACCGTTCACGTTCTGTGCACCATCCTCAAAGTATGACTGCCAGATAGTCTCCTTGTCGCGCGGAGAGTTGTTCAAGTCGGCCCTCAGTCCGTTCAGTTCATGGTAAGGAGAATTGAAGAGGCTTGGATCAGTCACTGTGGTATAGAGTTCATAGCCATGAGCACGGAGGTCGTCGAAGCATTTCTTGTTGATATCGTATGCCCACTGCCAGAGGTCTTCACCTTCGCAGTAGAGCGGAGATGCTGCCATGAGGGCCATTTGGCTCTTGATAGCAGTAGCAATAGCCGCCGTCATACGCATACGCGACTCGTAGTTGGTGAGTCGCCAAGGCATGGCATTCATATTGATGGCCTCATCGCAGTCGCTTAAGACCTGTTC
>CAJONT010000201.1 GCA_905235975.1 uncultured Prevotella sp. | reverse complement strand
GCTTCCACGATGTCAGGATTCTCCTCCAGTTCCTGATAGTCCAACTGTATGCCTTGCTCATCGCACAGAGCCACGGGGAGTGTACGCTTTTCTCAATGCGTGTTGCCACGGGCTTCCCTTCTAAGTTCTGGTTTGCGTAATAGGTGGCGGCAATGCCTTTCTTCTTCAGTTTGCTGTCGGCATAGCAACATGCTTCCACAATGTCAGGATTCTCCTCCAGTTCCTGATAGTCCAACTGTATGCCTTGCTCATCGCACAGGGCCTTGATGCTCTCGTATGGCGAGGTCTTTCGGTAGGGTGTCACGATGCTGCTGCCACCTCCTGAAATGTAGTCCATGGCGTTGTGTCCTGTGATGCAGATACGCTTCACATCCTTTCCGATAGGCAGCACACCCTCGTTCTTCAGTAAGACGAGGCCTTCCTTGGCCACGTCATAGGCGGTCTTGGCACTCTCCTGGTTGTCAAGGGGGATGCTGGTGTCGGGGCTGTCGTGGTCATACAGGTTGAAATAGTAGCAGGTACGCAGTATATGGAGCACCTTCTCGTCAATCATGGCCTCAGTCAGTTGGCCGCTCTCAATCAAGGGTTTCACCTTCTTTGCCGTCATCACAGAACCGCCGGGCATCTCCAAATCCACTCCCCACTTGACGATAGGACCGGTATGGTGGGCGGCCCCCCAGTCGGTCATGGAGATAAAGGGAAATTGCCATTCGTCTCGCAGCACATCCTGCATGAGCCATTTGTTCTCTGATGTCCATGTGCCCCAGATGCGGTTGTAGCTTGACATAATACTGCCGACATTCCCCTCCTGGACAGCGGCCTTGAAGGCTGGCAGGTAGATTTCATGAAGGGTGCGCTCGTCAACGTCGGAGCTGACATCGTAGCGTCCGCTCTCCGGGTTGTTGGCGGCAAAGTGCTTCACACAGGCTATCACTCCGGGGTTATCCTGTACGCCCTTGATATATCCGACTGCCATAGCGGATGTCAGAACGGGATCTTCACCCAAGTATTCGAAATTACGGGAGTTGCGGGGAGAACGATAGATGTTCACGCCAGGGCCAAGGATGATGTTCACGCCACGGGCCCTCGAGTCGCGCCCCAAGGCAAGACCATAGTCGTAAGCCAACTGCGGATTCCATGTTGCCGCCAGCATCACGCTGGCCGGATAGGCCGTGCTCTTCGACTCTCTCACGCCGACAGGGCCGTCGTACATGTGGACTCTCTTGATGCCGACGCGCTCCACAGGCTGGATGTCGAAGTCCCTGCCGTCAATCAGCCGGAGTTTCTCGTCGAGCGTCATCTTGGCCAGCGTCTCCTCAGCCCGCAGGTTGGCTGTTTCCATTCTCGTCTGTGCCATGCCGGTCGTCAGTGAGAATGTCAGAAAAGTGATTAATATCAATTGTTTCATTTCAGTTGTTTATTTATAAGTTTCGTCTTTTTACTTTCCTCTCTCTATCACAAGGCCATAGCGATATACAGGTTCGGGGAACTGGTTTCACCGCTATTTATTTCTCACCTGCAGCACGAGTCCTGGAGCACCCTTATCGGCAGGTGCACTGTTCATCAGACCGATGGCACGGATGACGCTACCGGGAACGGTGAGGGCATCAGCCTCAACCGTCACCCTGTCGGTGATTTCGACGGCACGGTCTGCCTTCAGGTCCTGCGCATACACCTTAAGGCTGCCCTTCGGTGCCGATGTCGGGAATTTTACTCTCAGACTCTTCATATAGCCGAAGATGCCAATGGGAGCTGTCCAAGTCTGCCCCTCAATCTCCACGTCGACCTCCTTTTCGATGTATCGGCGACGCAGCGTACGCCCGATGGTAGCCACTGCCACGGCACCGTTCGGATAGCGCGAAGCGAGGACAAAGGGCCGCTGCCCATCGTCACTCTTCACCGTGGGCAGGGGCATACGTCGGCTGACACGCGCTGGGGCACTACCCTTGACCACCTCACCAGGCTCGCGACGCATCCACGACTCACCATCCATAAACACCCAGTTGTCTTCGAGAATGGTTTCATCCTTCTGAAAATCACCGTCCACAGAGAAAGGTGCTGCAATACGATGCCAGCGTACGGCACGTATCACCTCGTCGAGGCGCATCTTCAGATCACGCACCGTGGCAGGGAACACCTCGTCGGGGCGACCGGAAGGCAAAGCGCCGATGTAGGGATGGCGCATCACGCCGATGGCACACCCCAGTCCGGCGGCGATATAAGGCTCATCCTCGCAGTTGACGATGCCACGCGCGCCGGCCTCGGCCTTGAAAGGCAGCAATTCGCACACGCGGTCGATGGTGACGGGCTGCGAGATGATATTCTCGACATCGTAGGTACGGTAGGTGTCGCTGAAAGTAACATTCTCGTTGCGCAATGCCTGTTCCACTGTCAGATGGGGTGCCGTCTTCCGTGCTTTCTCCGAGAGCCAGCGGCGCCACTGGTGGTCGCGTGACTGCTCTCCCCAGTCCACCTTCCAGTAGCCCACGCCACTGGCTTCCGCCACCTGGAGGCGGTCGGTCCAGAAATCTTCATTGTTCATCTGCTTGAGGCGTGGTGCTACCTGTGCGCTGATCCAAAGTCCCAGACCACGCCATCCGTATGCACGCAGGCTGTCACCCAGATGGCGGAAGCGCTCAGTCGGCGTGCCCTTGAACGACGGGAAACGTCCTGTGTCGAGTTCGTCGGTGCCGATATAGTCGTTGTTCTTTTCCTGGTTCACACCGACAGGAATATCCCACGAGTCGTCGAGTACGAACCAAAGATCCTGGTGTATCTCGGGGAACATATTCACCCAACGCTGGCCATATTCCTGTCCGAAGATATTGTCCTCGTTCATCGCCTGACGCATATTGTCGGAGCCGGTATAACTGCAACGGTAGCCCTGCACATTCCACGTGCAGAAATAATCCGGTGCCTGTGAAGGTGTGGCCGGCACGAGGGAGAAAGGAGCCGTACTGCCTTTCTGGGCATGAATGTTGATTGCAGCCGCGAGGCATACAAATAAGAATGTTTTTTTCATTATCATCATCTATTCAGAAATGCTTAAATCTATTTATAGGTTCCTATTCCGCTCTTCGACGAGCGAAGCGGCCAAGCCGAGCGGGAGGGGATTTGAAATCCCCGACTCCGAGTTAGTCCTATTCAGCTCTTTCTATCACGAGGCCGTACTGGTATGACGGCTCGCGAAGCTGGTATTTCTCCAACGGGCCGGGGCCGCAACTGCCGTTACCGATGCCTCGCATGGCGGCATCGAGATGCAGGACGACCTCGGGACGGCGCACCTGACTTAGCTCATGGCGGAACTTCACCTTCCACAGGTCTTCGTCGGTGTAGTGCTGGGCGCT
>CAJONT010000200.1 GCA_905235975.1 uncultured Prevotella sp. | reverse complement strand
TCAAAATGGGCATCGGCTATGAGCTTGGGGTCTTTGCCCCAGCCTTGCGGCTCCACAAGGGCTATGCGTATCTCTTTGGCACTGCCCTCCACGTTGCGCAGGAATACGGAGAAATCGTATTTGGCACCGGCCTTCACCGACATGCCGTCAAAACCGTCGTTCTGCAGACCGAAACCGGTCCAGCCGCTGTAGTCATGGTAGTGGCCTACACGCTCGGTGTAGAGGCGCATGTAGTTGGGATTGTTCACATGCAACGGTTGCTCGCTCCTTACTTCCAAGTGACCCAGCGAGTGCCCAGGACGGAGCACACGCCAGCAAGTGCCGGCACCCCAGCCGTCGCGCTCCGTGGGGTTGTATTCGAACGAACCGTTCTGTGTCAGCTCGGCATAGAGACCGCCGTCGGCAGCACTGCTGATGTCTTCGAAGAAAATACCTATCAACTGGTCGCTGATGGCTTTCCCGCCGCTCGGCGGGGTCATTGCTTTCTGTGCCTGAATGGTCACGACTGCCGTAAGCAGGGCGGCACAAAGGGTGGAGAGTCTTCTCATATATGTATATGGTTTTAGGATGTTTTGGCTCTGCGAAGATAGTGATTATTGTTTGAACCCGAAAGCCGGATTTTGATTTTGCTACAAATCACCCCTATAATTGACACATTTCGCATAATTCTTCTTGCAGACTTGCATTCTTTTTCTACCTTTCCTCTATGGAAAAGTGAAATTCTTTATCTGACTGGCTTTTAAATCCAAGATTTTTATCTATATTTGCAATTAGCAAAAAACAGGAATTATTAAGGTGGGTTCTGTTATAACCGATGGAACACTACCTTCAAAATTTTCAGAATGAATAGAACACACCTTAAAAACACACAATAAATGGAGAAGAAAATCGTACTTATCACGGGTGCCACAAGCGGCATCGGCGAAGCGTGTGCACGACGCTTTGCCAAAGGGGGATTCGACTTGATCGTCACTGGCAGAAATGAAGACAAACTCCTTAAAGTGAAGGAGGCTGCCGAAAAAGAGGGAGCCGAGGTAAAGGTGCTGCGCTATGACGTGCGCGACAGAAAGGCTTGCCGGGAGGCGGTGCAGGCGCTGCAGGGCAGGTGGGCACAGGTCGACGTGCTCATCAACAACGCCGGACTGGCTCTCGGACTGGAAAAAGAGTATGTGGGCGACTTTGAAGACTGGGACACCATGATCGACACCAACATCAAGGGACTCCTTACCATGACACGGCTCATCGTACCCGAAATGGTGAAACGCAACCACGGACATGTAATCAACATAGGAAGCGTGGCGGGCGATGCCGCTTATGCCAACGGCGCTGTCTACTGTGCCACAAAGGCAGCGGTGAAGGTCATCACCGACGGACTGCGCATTGATGTGGCGGAGTCGAGGGTGAGGGTCACCAATGTGAAACCGGGACTCGTGGAGACCAACTTCAGCGTGGTGCGCTTCCACGGCGACCAGGAAAGGGCCGACAATGTGTACAAAGGCATCACACCCCTCACCGGCGATGACATTGCCGACGTCGCTTTCTATGCTGCTTCGGCGCCTGAGCATGTGCAGATAGCCGAGGTGCTCGTGCTCGCCACCCATCAGGCGAGCGGATCGGTCATACACAGAGAGTCTGTGTAGGTGACCGCTTATGCTTCACGCTCTATCTGGGCAACGTGCGTGCTGAGATAGTCGTACAGCAGATGAAGGGCATTGAAGGTGGCAAGGTTCAGATTGATATCGCGGCCTTGGTCACCTTCCAACTTCATCGTCGCAATGTCGTCGGCAGAGCCGCAGGCTATCCAGATGGTACCCACTGGTATCTCTTTGCTGCCGCCGCCGGGACCTGCCAAACCCGTTATGGCCACGGCAAAGTCGGTGCGGAGGGCTGAAATGGCTCCCTGCACCATGGCGCGCGCCACCTCTTCGCATACGGCGGTCTTCTCTTCAAGCAGGTCATGGCTCACGCCAAGCAGACGTTCTTTTACCTCGTTGGTGTAGCACACAATGCCTCCCTTGAAATATTCCGATGCGCCGGGGGTGGAGATAATGGCTTCTGCCACACGACCGCCAGTGCAACTCTCGGCGGTGCCGAGGGTCTTGCCCGACTCATATAGTATCGTTTGTATCTCGCGGCTGATTACTTTTTCTTCCAATCCCATAATCTGATAATTTATTATATTTTTACTTGAATGTCACTTTTGAGAAGGCGGGCACGTCGATGGGACAGAACTCGCCTGCAAGGTATTTGTAGTAGCCCGTAATGCCTATCATGGCGGCATTGTCGGTGGTGTAACTGAACTTGGGTATGTATATCTTCCAGCCAAAACGGCGGGCATGGTCGTGGAAGGCTTCGCGAAGGCCGGTGTTGGCCGACACACCGCCGGCTACCGCCACGTGTTTGATGCCTGTGGTCTTGACGGCCATGCGCAGCTTCTTCATCAGGATGTCGACAATGGTGTATTCAAGGCTGGCGGCGATGTCTTCCTTGTGACGCTCGATGAAGTCGGGCTCCGCCTGAACCCAGTCGCGCAGGTTGTAGAGGAAGGAGGTTTTCAACCCGCTGAAACTGTAGTCCATGCCGGGTATGTGGGGCTCGGCAAACTTGTAGGCATGGGGGTTGCCCTGACGGGCCAGACGGTCGATGATGGGACCGCCCGGGTAGCCGAGACCCATCACCTTGGAGCATTTGTCGATGGCCTCGCCGGCGGCGTCGTCGATGGTCTGTCCCAGCACTTCCATGTCGTTGTAGGCCTTCACAAGCACTATCTGTGAGTTGCCGCCGCTCACCAACAGGCACAGGAAGGGCAGCGGAGGAGCGCTTTGGTCGTCGTCGCTCTCCTTGATGAAATGGGCCATCACATGTCCCTGAAGGTGGTTCACGTCAATGAGGGGGATGCCGAGCGCACGGGCCAGTCCTTTGGCAAAACTCACGCCCACGAGGAGCGAGCCCATAAGGCCGGGACCGCGGGTGAAGGCCACGGCAGTGAGGTCGTCCTTGGTGATGCCGGCTCGTTTCAGGGCTTGGTCCACGTCGGTGGTGGTACTGGATCTGGTCTTGGTTCATTATTACTTGAAAGACTTTCAGTTGATTATGGTAAAAAATCAAAATTAGGCTTT
>CAJONT010000199.1 GCA_905235975.1 uncultured Prevotella sp. | reverse complement strand
TACGAGCAGCAGCCCATTGCACCCCAGAAAGAAGAGGTGAAGGTCAAGAAAAAGATGACTCTCGACCTGCCCCCCTACTCCCTCATTATGCTTGACATAGCCCTTTAGGGCACCACTATTCCGTCCTTACGACGATGTAGCGCAACTCGCCGTCGCCCACATTCTGGATGCTGTGCTTGGAACCAGCCGGGCACCAGCAGGAACTCAGCGCCGGCAAGGACATGCACTCGCCGTCGACGGTGACTTTCGCCTCGCCCTGCAAGATGAAATACACTTGACGGCCCTTGAACTGCGTCTCGGTGCGCACCTTTTGGTCGGTCACCGCATGGAACACGGCATTCAGGCCGTTGGAGAAGTCCTTGCTCAGATAGGTCAGCGTCTTCTCCGTGTCACTCACCTGCTTCATGTTGCCTTTGAAGGGCACATAGCAGTCGGCCATCTTATAGTCGGGCTTGTTGCAGGTGAAAGGAGCCGGAATCTCCCCGTTGGTCTCGCGTTTGAACATCACATAGCGAATGGGGAAACGGTTGGTGGCACGTCGGATATTGTGTGACGACAAAGCCGGTGCATAGAAGCCGTCGCCGGTCTGCAGTTCCTGTTCCTCGCCATTGAGTTTCACCACGCTGATGCCGTCGACCATGACAAACAGTTCGTCGGGGTTGTGTTGGTGCGGGTCGTGCGTCCGTTCCCCTTTGTCCACACACGACATTTTCACGCTCAGGGTGTCGCCGAATCCCCCTATGGGCACGAACCAATAGGCATAGCCCGTGGCGTTCGGCTCCTCGTTGTACTTGGAGAAGGTATGTACCAGCCGCGCGATGTGCTTGTTGCTGACGCGGTCGAGTCGGAGAAACTTCACGCCATGTCGCGGGATGCTGCCCGTGACCGCCTTTGCGCTGCGTCCCAAGTCCTTGTGAAGCCACAAGTCGCGCACGTTGTAGTCGTTGCCTATGGAGCGCAGTTCATCAAGGTCGCTGAGGTTGAAGTTCAGGTTCCACGCCTTCTCACCTCGGTTCAGGAAAATCACGGCCCATCCGTCGTCGGCAAGTTTCTTCACCCACACCTCATGGTCGCCGGCCTCTACCGACACATGCCCCATCAAGCCCAACGGATCCTGGTTGACGGCAATGGCCTCCTTGTTGAGCAGTATGCTCTTTGTCTCATCGCTCATGTTGGCGAGGTCGTTGCCCGCCACGAGCGGCGTTGCGAAGAGGCACCACATGGAGAAATGGCTCACCTCTTCGTCGTAGCTCAGTCCGCCGTTCCCCACTTCGAGCATATCGGCGTCGTTCCAATGGCCCGGTCCTGTGGTGGGCCAGAGGGGTTTCATCTGGTCGATAATTTCGATTACGCCATTACCGCCCCATTTCTCATGCCCTGTCCACGCATCGATGATATCGCCCGTGGCGCGCCAGCTGTGTCCGATGCCTTTTCCCCAGGTCCAGGGCTGCGAGCTTCCCCACTCACACATATTGAAGATGATGGGTCGTCCGGCCGTCTTCAGGGCCTCGCGCATGGTAAGATAGGCCGTGCGGGCATTTGCCCCGTTGTTGTTGCAGAAATCATATTTCAGGAAGTCCACGCCCGTTTTGGCATAGAAGCGGGCATCCTGGAACTCATGTCCCTGGCTGCCCGGTCGGCCCGCGCAGGTCTTGTCGCCGACACAGGAGTAGATACCGAACTTCAGTCCTTTGGAGTGGATATAGTCGGCCACATATTTCATGCCGTGCGGAAACGCCACGGGGTCGCACACGATGTTGCCGTCCTCGTCGCGTGCCACCTGCCAGCAGTCGTCGACGCAGACATATTCATAGCCCGCATCCTTCATTCCGCTGCTCACCATGGCATCGGCGGCATCCATCAGCACCTTTTCGTTGATGTTTCTCTGGAAGCGGTTCCAGCTGTTCCACCCCATGGTGGGGAGCTGCGCCATTTTCTCCCATTCCTCCTGCGTGATGGGGTTCTGTGCGGAGATGCTGCATGCGCAAAGCGCAAACATCACCGATAGAATAATATATTTCCTCATTTTTGTAACAGGTGTGTTCTATTAATTATGAAAAATATCAAAAGCAGATTCCATTGGTCTCGTTTCGGTCGCTTTTTGCTTTTATTCGGTGCAAAGCGTCAAGTCTCATCCGTTATGTAGCCCGCTACACGCCTTCTGAAACTTACACTTTGCCCTCGACTAAAAGGCAAAAATCGCCTCGACATAATGAATAGAACCCACCTTAAATTTCGAATTCGATTTACCTGCTATTCGTCATAACAGCACCTTTTTTCATTGACCTCTTTTCTTTTTTCC
>CAJONT010000198.1 GCA_905235975.1 uncultured Prevotella sp. | reverse complement strand
ATTCCTCGCCCGCCAGGTTGCGAAGCACGCCGCCATAGCCGCGCATCGCCTCGGTGATCAAGAATGCGGGGCGGTCGCCAGGATGATACAAGGCAGTGGGGTGGAATTGCACGAACTCCATGTCCTGGACGGTGCCCTTGGCACGATACACCATGGCCTCGCCGTCGCCGGTGGCTATCACGGGGTTCGTGGTGGTCTGGTACACTGCGCCGCAGCCGCCGGTGCACATCAGTGTCACCTTGCTCAGGTAGGTGTCCACCTTCTGGGTGTCGGGGTTCAGCACATAGGCGCCATAGCAGGCTATGTCGGGTGTGCGGCGGGTCACCTCGACGCCAAGGTGGTGCTGGGTGATGATTTCCACGGCAAAATGGTGCTCCTTGACGGTGATGTCGGGGCAGGCGCGCACGGCGGCCATCAGTCCGCGCTGTATCTCGGCACCGGTGTCGTCGGCATGGTGCAGGATGCGGAATTCGGAGTGTCCTCCCTCGCGGTGCAGATCGAAGGTGCCGTCTTCCTTGCGGTCGAAGTTCACTCCCCACTGGACAAGTTCCTTTATTTGCTCAGGTGCGTTTCGCACTACCTGTTCCACGGCGGCCCGGTCGCTGATGAAGTCGCCGGCTATCATGGTGTCTTCGATGTGTTTCTCAAAGTTGTCTACGGCCAGGTTGGTCACGGAGGCTACTCCGCCCTGTGCGAACGATGTGTTGGCTTCATCGAGCGATGTCTTGCAAATCATGCACACTTTGCCTTTGTGGGCACGGGCTATCTTCAATGCGTAGCTCATTCCTGCCACACCTGCACCGATAATAAGGAAATCGTATTTGTATATCATAGTATTGATGGTTATGCTTGATGTGTTAAGATGCAAAATTAAACAATTCTTATGAAAACGTGCAGATGTGCCTGTTTTTTTGCATTTTTTTTGCAGCCTTCAGGCACAAAGCGCCCTTTTTGTGGGTTAGAAACCCGTCCATGTCTGCCGCCACAGTTTCCTTGCCAACTCATCCCACCGCATAATGGTGGCGCCGAAGAAGTCGGCTGTATAGCCGTTGAGCATCTGCTCCGCCTTCGCCGCATCTTCCTTTTGCAGCTGTTGCCAGGTGTCGGTCACGAAGGGCAGTTCGCGTTGTCCCTTCTCGATGAAGTAGTCGCGCAGCGGTTCCAGCGTCTTGCGGTAGGTGCCCCAGCGCACGGTGGCCAAGCGGTTGGCCTTACGGTAGTGCCAGAGGGCCGCATCGTCGCGGTCGGTATGCTGTCCGCAGGTCTGAAGCAGGGACGGCAGTTGGGTGGTGCCGCAGAAGATGGGGAAGCGTGGACTCTCTCCGGGGTTGTCGAGTGCGATCCATGCCACACCGCCCACTTCGTCGGGCAACCATGCGCGCAACTGTATCACGGTGCTGTAGGCGCACCAGGGCACGCTCACCGTGCGTATGTTTTTCATCACCGAGTCGCCCATGGCATAGTACATGTTTATCTCGTCGGGGCGCATCCAGGGGTTGGAGAAGGGCGACACGATGCTGTCGGGCTCTGTCGCCACCACATTCCCCGCTTTGTCTTTCCGTTTCGGGTTGGGCAACTTGTGGCGTCCGCTGAGGTTCTTGTCAGTGCCTTCGTAGTAGCTGCCCAAGAGGCGCATCACGCGTTCCGTGCTCACCTTTTCGTCGGGGCGCACGCTCAGGGGCAGGTTTTCCACCGTGTCGCTCAGGTGGAGCGAGGGAGCCAGCTCGTTCATGATGAACCACTCGCGCACGCTGTAGTTCTTCTTCTCGCCGAAGTAGTTGCCGCCGCTGTAAACCTTCCAGAAGCAGAATTCTTCTTTTCCGTCCCACAGCTTCAGCTTGCGGGCCACGTCGTACACATTGTCCGAAGCCATGTAGTGGTCGGGGTCGTCCAAGTGGAGGGTGGAGATGCGGCTGATATTGGCCGATACGGCAATCTCATCGTCGGGAATGCGCACGGCGGCCCATACGCCACCCGTCTTTTTCGGTCCCTCGCCAAAGATTTCGAAGATCCACACTTCGTTCTTGTCGGCTATGGTGAGGCATTCGCCGCTGTCGCCGTAGCCGTAGCGCTTCACAAGGTCGCCCATGAGGCGTATGGCCTCGCGGGCGGTGCTGCACCGCTCCAATGCCATGCGTTGCAGCTCTTCTATCATGAACATGCCGTTTTTGTTGCGCAGGGTGTCGCGGCCTGAGATGGTGGTCTCGCCGATGCCTAATTGCTTCTCGTTGAGGCAGGGATAGGCGGTGTCGAGGTAGCGGAAGGTATGGCGCACCTGCGGTATCACGCCCTTGCGGTACATCTTGGTGCTGTCTTGGGCACTTTGTGTGTGCATGCGGCCGTCATAGATGGCGGTCACCGTGTCGCGGTCGTAGTCGTGCGCAGGCACCACCTGCATCCAGGTGCGGTACCATGAGTCGCAGGTGTGCGAGGTAATCACCGAGCCGTCGGCCGAGGCTTGTTTTCCCACCATGATGCTGGTGCACGAAAGGGGATAATGGGCACCCCACTGCGGTTCTTCGTCTATGGTCTGACTGTGGCAGGGGGTCAGCAGACAAACTGTTGCGGCTAAGAAAAGAAATCGTTTCATATATGTTAAAGAAAATGCAACAAACTGACGGATTCAAAATCGCCGCCTGTGAATCACGGGCGGCGTTTTTCTTTTATTCCAGAGTCTGTAGGTAGCGGTCGGCCTCAATGGCGGCCTTGCAGCCGCTTGCGGCGGCAGTGATGGCCTGACGGTAGTGGGGGTCGGCCACATCGCCGGCGGCGAAGACACCGGCTATCTTGGTGCGGGGCGTACCCTCTATGGTCTTGATGTAGCCCGTCTCGTCGGTCTCGAGCCACTCTTTGAATACATCGCTGTTGGGCTTGTGGCCGATGGCGAGGAAGAACCCGTCGATGGGCAGGTCGTAGCGCTCCTCGTCGGGCTCGCCCTTGCGCTTCACCACATGGGCACCCTCTACACCGTTCTCGCCATAGAGACCCAGCGTGTTGTGCTCATAGAGAATCTCGATGTTGTCCGTCTTCTCCACACGGCGGCGCATCACGTCGGAGGCACGCAGATAGGGCTTGCGCACAATCATGTAGACCTTCTTGGCCAGACCGGCCAGATAGATGGCTTCCTCGCAGGCGGTGTCGCCGCCGCCCACCACGGCCACCGTGCGCTTGCGGTAGAAGAACCCGTCGCAGGTGGCACATGCCGAGACACCGAGACCGTTGTATTTTTTCTCATCCTCCAAACCAAGGTACTTGGCAGAGGCGCCGGTGGCAATGATCACCGTGTCGGCCTCTATCTCCTTGCCGTCGTCGGTGGTAAGCACGAAGGGACGGCTGCCGAGGTCGGCTTTCACTATCACGCCGTCGCGCAGGTCGGTGCCGAAATTCGCTGCCTGTCGGCGCAGGTCGTCCATCATCTGAGTGCCCTCCACACCATCGGGATAGCCGGGGAAATTCTCCACTGTGGTGGTCTGTGTGAGTTGACCGCCGGGCTGCAGACCGCAGTACTCCACAGGGGCCAGATTGGCACGGGCTGCATAGATGGCAGCCGTGTAGCCGGCAGGGCCGCTGCCCACGATGAGACAGCGCACATGTTCTCTCTTTTCCATAAAATTAAGGTGGAGGCGATTACAGCAGTTCGATAATCTTCTTCTCTATCTCTTCAAAACTGGCGGTAGGCTCAAAACGTGCTACTACCACACCGCGCTTGTCTACGAGGAACTTGGTGAAGTTCCACTTGATGTCGGGGCTCTGCTGGTAGTTGGGGTCGGCTTTCGTCAGAATCTCGTCAAGGATGTGGGCGATGGGGTGCTCCATGTCCCAACCGGCAAAACCGCGCTGCTCCTTGAGATATTTGAAGAGGGGGTCGGCATCGGGACCGTTCACCTTCACTTTCTTGAAGCGGGGGAACTCCGTGCCATAGGTAAGCTTGCAGAAATTATGTATCTCCTCGTCACGGCCGGGAGCCTGCTGGCCGAACTGGTTGCAGGGGAAATCGAGTATGGTGAAACCCTGAGCGTGGTGCCTCTCATAGAGCTTCTCCAGTTCTTCGTACTGAGGGGTGAAACCGCACTTGGTGGCGGTATTGACAATGAGGATTACTTCGTTGGCGTATTCCTTAAGGGATACGGTGCCGCCTTTTCTGTCTTTGACGGCAAAATCATAGATATTCTTCATTATTATATATTAGGTGTGTTCTAATGCTTACTTCTCGCGGCCAAAGCCTATTTGGGGCAAAGATAAACAAAAAAAATGATTGTAGCACAGATTTTTGACAAATTTTTCTTCCTCTTCCTTCCTAAAGCTTGGTTCGGCTGGCCTTTTTCGTTGGCAATATGTAAATAAAAAGTAAACAGATTGGTGATTCCCCTTGGTCAAATAGGGGTTTCCCTATCATTTATTATGGAATTTTCTTTTGGAAGGAACCAAGTATTCTTGTATCTTTGCATTGTCATCGATGAGATGCAGATAATTAAACACGAAAGTTTCACATTTAACACATATTATCATGAAAAAGATAGCATCCAAACTTTTCCTCGTCATGCTGGCCATGACACCATTCCT
>CAJONT010000197.1 GCA_905235975.1 uncultured Prevotella sp. | reverse complement strand
TTATTTTTCTTTCCATGTCCGAGTGCGAGTAACTTCGGCGCAGCCAGAGTTACGGAAAAACGAGTGACATGCAAAAGAAAAATTGTTTGGATGACAAATGAATAATGAGTACTTTTGCACACAAATCTTGTGGAAGAATGTAAAACTTCAAAAAAGTTTGGTTTCCTGTGCAGTCTTTTCCTTTATCGTAGGACTTAATAGATAGAGACGTTATGTTTACGATGGAGACAACGCGGCTGATAGAGCGGTGCAGGCAGGGGGATGCGGATGCCCTCGGAGAACTGTATAAGGCATATGCCCAACAGATGAGGGGCGTGTGCCGACGCTATATCAGTGACCAACAGACGGTGGAGGATGTGTTGCACGATGCGTTTGTGATTATCTTCACTTCTTTTGACAGACTTCGCGATGTAGGGAGGGCAGAGGCTTGGATGATGGCCATCACGAGAAACGTGGCATCCAAGTGCAAGGAACATATAGAGTCATCGCGGGCAGTTTCACTTGACGAAGCGGGCGAAGCAGAGCTGATTGCTACCGAAAAAGAGGAAATGGATGTGAGAGGTGTGCCACTAAGTGAGGTGGCGAGAATGGTTGACCGACTACCTGAGGGCTACGGGCAGGTGTTCAGACTGTCGGTGTTTGAAGGAATGTCGCACAAGGAGATTGCCGATATGTTGGGCATTGAGCCGCATTCGTCATCGTCACAACTGGCTCGTGCGAAGAAGATGCTTCGCAAAATGATGCAACAGTATTGGGCAGCCGTGCTCCTGTTGTTTCTCATACCTCTTACGTTTGTCTTGCTCAGGAAGGGTGAACCTGCTATCACAAATAATGATAAACCTATAGTGGCAAAGCATAAGGAAAACGGACAAGGGCACCAGTCATTGCCTGAAGACTCACGGAAGGAGCAGGTGCAAGAATCTCCGGTTGTCCATAGGTTACGGGTTGGCGACGGCACGTCGGGATTATTGCCTGTGCATCGTACAACTGTCATTGCTACAGATACCCTTCAATCGCTAATTACCCGAGCTGTGGATTCCACCACGGTTGACACCTTATCTTATATAGTAGCCCAAGAGCAGACGATTACCGATACTCTTTCAAACGATACGGCAAAGATTATCCGCCAAGTCGAATTGCCGCATTACGACGTCGCAGACTTGTTCCCCGAAAAGCCGGGCGTAGGCACTGATAACGAACACAAATGGTCGATGGAACTGGCATTCGCAGGGCAATTCGATGAGCAGAACAGGTATAACCAGCCGTTCAGTTACCATCCTTACAGAGACCCCAACAGGCAGGATGATGTCAAGCCTGGAGAATCTCCTTCCTACATCGTTCCCGGCAGCATCGACAATTGGACCGACTATGCCGTCTATCTGTCCAACAATCCCGATGCCGTGAGCGACAAGACCCGCAGCGTTATCATGCGTATCGCAATGAGTAACTCCAGCCAGCCTGGCAACGACAAGATTCTGCGCACGAGTCACCATCAGATGCCCGTCACATGGTCGTTGGCATTGAAATACAGATTGACCAACCGCTTCGGAGTAGAGTCAGGTCTCGGTTACAGCCGCCTGACATCCGACTTCGAGACGGGAGCAGATGGCAATACCATACGCGAACAGCAGACCATCCATTACGTCAGCATCCCCTTGAAGGGTATATATAATATATATGGCGGAAAACTATGGGGGCTCTACGGTAGTCTCGGTCTGACAACCGAAATCCCAGTCCGTTCAGTTCTCCACACAGACTTCTATGTGAATGGCCTGTATGAGGTCAGCGACAAGACTGACATTCATGTGCCATGGCAGTTCTCAACCTCTTTTGGCCTCGGCCTGCAATTCCATTTGACACCCAACGTCGGTTTCTTCGTGGAGCCAAGTCTGCAATACTATATCCCGATGCAGAGTGACATCGAGACCTACCGCACAGAGCATCCGTTTACCTTCTCTTTGCCGCTTGGCATCAGATTTACGTGGTAGCAGTGCAGTCTTTTCGCAGTTCAAAGGACTATAAGAACAGAGAGCTCAAAATCGTAAATACCGAAGAATATGAAACATTACAGACCCTTCGCTTGGATGATGGCGATAGCCATTGCCGGCACGACAGTGACTGCTTGCAGTCTCGATGGCGACGACCCCGAGAAACCCTTTGTGATTTGTCCTGAAGGAAAGACAATGCTCTATGCCTGTGGCATCAGTGAGGAAGGGACACGTTCAATCAATGATGTTCAAAATGTCCTTTTTACCGAGGATGACATCGAATGGTTTAATGCCAACACACGCGAAATAAAATTCCGTGAGATGAACGAACCGCTGGACAAACGTCTGGAACCGTTCCACAAAATAAAGTTCTATTTGGGAGATAATGCCCTGTTCGTGGTCAGCTTTGTGTGTGATTGGGATAGTAGGGTGTACACCGACCTCGTCTTACATTATGATATAGTTTCCGACCCCAATCAGGCACACTATTATCTACAGGACAGTTATCCGCTGTTCATAGACACAGACGAGGTAAAGGAAAACATCAAGAAAAATGCTGCGCAGTGGGAACTGTTTACTTACTATCTGGAGAGCAAGGGCAAGCTGAGGAGATAGCGTTGATTTAAAAAGGAATTCTACATAAAATCTGTAGTGAAAGAGGACTACCGCCCATTCGGGGGATAGCCCTCTTTGCTATCTGCTATTTCACCTCCAAATAGCTTTTCAGCGCATCCACATAATCTTCAAAAGCTTTCAGGCCGGCGGGTGTGATGCGGCAGAGGGTGCATGGCTTCTTGCCCTTGAAGGTCTTTTCCACCTCTATGTAGCCTGCTGCCGAAAGTTTGTCTATCTGTACACTCAGGTTGCCCGCCGTGGCTCCCGTCTGCTCCTTGATATACGGGAACTCTGCTTCCTCGGCACTGATAAGCAATGACATTACAGCCAGTCGCAGCTCGGAGTGGAGTAGGGGGTCTAATGGCTTGAACATGTCTGCTCCTCCTTATTTTTGATTCTGTATGAGAATCGCCAACCCTGGTACAATCAGTCCAATCGTTGCCACGCCTGCCATCACATAGAGTTGCGCATGGTCTGGGAAATGCAATGCTGCAAAGAATCCACCGATGCCCGCGATGAGTCCGCATACTTGAATGATGCGGTTGTTGATGGCGAGACCTGTGATTGTTGTTCCCATTCCGAAACACAGGGAGATGACGCTGGTGATGCAGCCGAAGACATACACCTTGGGCATAATAAGTTCCATTGGTAGCATTCCACTGCCAATAAAACCAAGAAGCATACCCACGCCACAACAGAATACCCCAAAGGTTGCCCACACATGTCCAATTATCTTCCCGACAAAAGTAGTCGGGACGCTTTTTCTTCGTTTGTCGATAATCCAGTTGCCTGCATAACCTATCAGCCACAATACAGCCCACAGCATATTCCATGCCGGCCCACCATGATTTTTCCACAGGTAAGCGATGAACAGCGAGAATGCGACAACGCAAAGACCCCACCAAATGAGCGGTGTGGCCGAATTCTTGTTGATAGTGCGCTGGCTTCGCTCAATAGATTCCCTGATTATCTCCAGACTGCGCTCGGCAGTCATGCTATTATTTTCTTCCATTTTTCTTCTTCTTTACATGTTAATGAATAATTTTCTTGTTCTCCGGCCTCATCCGCACTCCTGCAGAAAGTACGGATTTGGCCTATTGTGTCCGGTTCACGATGCAAAGATAAATAAGTTTATAATATAAACCAAATTATTTTGCAAACATTTTGCCTTTTGAGTTGATATTTAACATTTCACCACTTGCAATAGCCAATATTTACAAATTTTCGTGCAGTCATTGGTTATAATTTGTGGATTTTGTCGGTAGAGTAAAAGCAACGTATGTATAGTGGCGAATTGATAACAATTTGCAAAATTTTGCTGCAGTTTGCTCACTTTTGAGCGGAAAATGCTAATTTTGCACAAAATAAGGACTTGACACCATGCTGTACGGCATGTAATGTCGGGTCATGAAGACTCATTATTATATTTGAAATATGAAAGTAGCTATTGTGGGTGCCAGCGGTGCAGTGGGACAGGAGTTCCTCAGAGTGCTGGCCGAGAGAAATTTCCCCGTCGACGAACTCGTATTGTTTGGTTCAGAACGCAGTGCCGGAAGAACATATAAGTTCAAGGGAAGTGATTGTATGGTAAAACTGTTGCAGCATAACGACGATTTCCGTGACATCGACATCGCCTTCACATCGGCAGGTGCCGGCACATCAAAGGAATTCGCCGACACCATCACCAAGTATGGCGCTGTGATGATTGACAATTCGAGTGCTTTCCGCATGGACGACGACGTGCCCCTTGTGGTGCCCGAATGCAATGCTGCCGATGCTCTGAAGCGCCCAAGGGGTATTATCGCCAATCCCAACTGTACCACCATTATGATGGTAGTGGTGTTGCAGCCGTTGGAGCGCCTCTCCCACATCAAGCGCATCCATGTGTCGAGTTACCAGAGCGCCAGCGGAGCCGGCGCGGCTGCCATGGCCGAACTTGAGCAGCAATACCGCGAGATTGTGGAAAACAAACCTGTTACGGTGAAAAAATTTCCCCATCAGTTGGCTTATAATGTGATACCGCAGATTGACGTCTTCCAACCCAATGGTTATACAAAGGAAGAGATGAAGATGTTCAACGAGACGCGCAAGATCATGCACTCTGATGTATGCTGCTCCGCCACCTGTGTCAGGGTGTCGTCGCTCCGTTCACACTCCGAGAGCGTGTGGATAGAAACCGAACGTCCTCTCAGTGTGGAAGAGGCACAGGCTGCCATTGCCTCCGCACCCGGCTGTACATTGTGTGACGATCCTGCCCATCTCGTCTATCCCATGCCACTCGACACAGCCGGGCGCGACGACATCTATGTGGGACGCGTGCGAAAAGACCTCGCTTCCGACTGCGGACTCACCTTCTGGCTCAGTGGCGATCAGATTCGCAAGGGTGCTGCATTGAATGCAGTGCAGATAGCGGAATATCTGGTGAAAGTGGGCAATGTGAGATAGGCTGCCGGCCGTTTCGTTGAGAAAATCCATTCGTTCACAGAAAATATTTTCTGGAAGTGGAGAAATTAACGTATCTTTGTTGTCAACAGAAAAGGTAATAGGTGTAAATACTGAGAAATACTTTAAACAAGACTTGACATGAAAAAAATAATGATGGTATTTGCCGCATTGATGGTCTGGGGAGGAATGCTCCATGCGCAGACATACGACTATCTCACCTTCCAGACAACCAATGGGGCGCTGCACTCCGTGAAGGCTGCCGGCTTGGTGATATCGTTTGCCGACGGGCAGATGAACGCCCAGGCAGGAAGCGAGACGCTGACACTCTCTCTGTCGGATCTTACGAGAATGTATTTCTCCGACACAGACGGCGTTGATATGACTCATTTTGAAAACACGACGGCTCCGATAGACGTGTTCGGCACCGATGGACGGCAAATGGGCACTTATCAGGGAATGGATGCAGTAAGGACAGGGCTGAAGCCCGGCGCCTATATTCTTAAGACGGCCGGCAAGACGCTGAAAATGATGGTGAAGTAAGACATGTGTTATGCACAAAGAAAACGGATGAGGAGTTCTCTATATGGGGGCTCCTCATTAATTTATGATAAAAAATACCGAAAAAAATGTCCGTACTGAAGCTCATCGGATTTTTTTTGTTATCTTTGTCATAAGTTGGCTGAATGGAGGATACTTACCTTATCCGCAGCCAGTTCATGAAAAACAGCGTTTTATTGTCTAACTAAAAACACATACCTTATGAAAGATTTGAAAATGTACATCAACGGCAAGTTCGTTGAGAGTAAGTCGGGTGAGTGGATTGATGTGCTGAATCCTTCCACCGAGGAAGTTATCAGCCGTCAGCCGGCTGCAACCGTCGAGGAGGCCGATGAGGCTATTTCTGCTGCTGCCGCCGCACAGAAGGAATGGGCAAAGAAACCCGCCATCGAGCGTGCTGCCTATCTGAAGAAGTTGGGTGAGGGTATCCGCCGCCGTCGCGATGAATTTGTTGACATCATCATGCGTGAGCAGGGTAAGACACGTACATGGGCCACTGTAGAGGTTGATGTCACCGCCGACTATTTCGACTATATGGCTACTTTCGCTCGTTCCATAGAGGGTGAGATTATACCCAGCGACCGCCGTGGTGAGACCATCATGCTCTTTAAAGAGCCTATTGGTGTGGTGGCCGGCATCCTGCCTTGGAACTTCCCGTTCTTCCTCATCGCGCGCAAAGCTGGTGCTGCCCTCATCACAGGTTGTACCATCGTCATAAAACCGTCGCAGCTGACACCGGAGAATTGTACAGAGTTTGCCAAGGTGGCAGATGAAGCAGGGCTGCCGGCAGGTGTGTTCAACGTGGTTACCGGACGTGGATCAGAGGTAGGCAACGCTATGGCTGCCAGTCCCAAGATTGGCATCGTGAGTGTCACGGGTAGTGTGGGTGCCGGTGCAAGCATTATGAAGGCTGCTGCCGACAATATCACCAAGGTGTCGCTTGAGTTGGGTGGAAAGGCTCCTGCCATCGTGTTCCCCGATGCCGACCTCGAGGC
>CAJONT010000196.1 GCA_905235975.1 uncultured Prevotella sp. | reverse complement strand
GTGAGCGACAACGGCGACGGCAAGGTGTACCGCAGGGTATGTGCCCGCAATGCCAACGACAACGTGGCCCTCGACGAGAACGGCCAGGTGCAGTGGCTGCACAAGTCGGGCGTCTACGGCGACCAGGTGATTTTGCAGAAACTCGATATGGTACGCAAATGGATGAAAGACAACTGGGGTATCAGCATCGACGACCTGCGCCGCGAAGTACAACAGCGCCAGTATATGACCAATCCCGACGGCAGTTTCAAATACGATTTCATGGGACGACTCATCAACCGTTTCAACGAACCCACCGAGAAATATCCTACGCTGATGGACGAGCTCAGAGACTGGGTGTACCAATTCAAATCACTACAGCAGTAACCAACAAAAGAAATAAAGGATATGAAAAAGATACTTTCCCTTTCCCTGCTTCTGGCTGCCGGCATAGCCTTCACAGCCTGTGTGAACGAGGAAGACGACCTGTTCGAGAAGAGTGCCGCCGAGCGTCTTAACGAAGCCAGCGACCTCTACTCATCACGTCTGATGGCACAACCCAACGGATGGGCCATGCAACTCTATCCCACCAACGACAACGAGGCGCCCTATGGCAGCGGCTACCTTGTGCTGTGCCGTTTCAACAAAGACCACTCCGTCGTGGTGTCGATGAAGAACCGTTTCACCGACAATGCCTACCGCACCGACACATCTCTGTGGGAGGTAATTGCCGACAACGGACCTGTGCTGTCGTTCAACAGCCACAACGACTGTATCCATGCCTTCACCGACCCTGAGGACATTCTGTGGACGGGTAACTCTGACGACCCCAACGACGAGACGGGTGTGGGCGTAGGCGGCGACTATGAATTTATCATCGTCGATGCCCCCGAGGATGCTTCCTACATGATGCTGAAAGGCAAAAAGCGCGGCACCTACAACCTATTCACCCCCGTGGAAGAGGGTGTGGAATATGAGACCTACCTCACCAACGTGGAAAACTTCATGACGGCCATGTTCCCCTCCAGCAACCCCACCTTTGATGTGTTGCACACCCCTGCTGGCGACTTCAAGATGACGGGCATCGACGACGGCATCCCCAACATCTTCCCCTACGACGGCGATGAGATTATCGATGAAAGTTTCTCGGCTTTCCTTATCACTATGCGCGGCAACGATTACTACCTCCGTATGCGCAATGCTTTCAAATGCAAAGGCAACGACGAGGAAGAGTATCAAGAGCAAGAATTCAAATACGACGCCGCCCAGGACCTCTTCATCGGTACCACCGACGACCGTTTCATCATCGATGGCGACAATCCCAACCGTTTCTTCGTCCAGGCTACCTTGGAAGAGGGTCGTATGTGGAGATGGAATGCCAAAGGCAACATGAGCGATGCCTGTTTGCAGATTATGAATGACATTTCCGACACCTTCAAGGCAAGGAAACTCACTTACGACCGCTGTATGCTGTACTACCTTCCCGCAAAAGACAGGATGTGCCTGAGGGTGACCTACAAGCGCCAGACTTCCAACATCAACATCGACTACCTGTTCAACTATACGATTGGTGAGGACAATTCCATTACGCTCGCCTATGAAGGTCCGAATGACAATGCAGCCGAGATCATGCTTGGACAGATAAGTGCCATTCAAAGTTTGATTGACGCCCTGAACGGCAAAATTGACATCCAAGCTGCACAAACCCGATTCAACCTCAACACACTGCGCATCACGACGCACGAAAGCAATTTCTGGTTTGATGTGACAAGATAAAAATTAAAAGCGGTTGCGGTACCGCGGTACCGCAACCGCTACCAACAGAGAATAAAATCCATTATACACAACCTCAATTATCAACAAAAATTATGAAGAAATCTTTACTCGTGATTGCTGCCTGTATGATTACAGCAGCTGCCTCTGCTCAGGTTTCAGTAAAAGATGCTGAACGTGTGCATCAGAAGAGCCTCCCCACCCTGTTCGACATGAAGTACTTCAAGGTGGCAGACAACCAACAGACTCCCGCACGCTCAAAGTCGTCGGGTGCTTACTACAAACGCCCCACAGGTGCTTACTACGGCGGTTTCAGTCTTGATGGATATGGCTACTACGCCAGCACCATCAACCTTGTACCTTGGCAGACAGCCACTTTCGAGAACATGATCCCCGGTAAGGGTGGTACATGGCATCAGTATTGGTATAGTGGCACAACCGGTGAGAACATGGGCGACGTGCTCGTTGATCCCGAAGCCACTGTGGTGGACGGTGATTACACCTGGAGCCAAGAGCCGGGTTATCTGTACTACACTCCGACACTTCGTCTGAACAGAGATTCATTCTGCATCGGTGAGGAGAACCTCTATTTGAAATACTACAATCGCCCCTACTATGCAGGTCGTATCCTGACCGACTCAGTGGGTATGAAGAACGTGGCTGACGACCACCAGCGCTATGTCTACAACGGCCAGAACTACACCAATACTGCCGCTTGGGGTGCACTGAGCGACAACATGTTCGGTAGTGGTGAAACCGATGTCGATGATGTGATGTTCAAGTGCTATGATGTGACTCAGGTGATGGAACGCCCCATGGCTCCCCTCTATGTGGAGAACGTAGTGGCTCAGGGTAGCGCTTTCTCACGCCAGCCCATCGCCGAGGGTGACACGCTGTTCTGCTACATTACCAATGTGGAAGAAATGCAGAGAGCTGACGGTTCTGTAAGAAAAATTCCCGGCGACAAGATTCTCCATACGCTCATTGCCTTGGCCGAAGATACACTTGGCTTCAGCAGAGATGATGCCGACACACGTAACGGCAAGACCATCTATGAGGGTAAGGTACTCTTCTCGAATAAAGAAACTGATGAGTTCGGCATTGAGTACAACGTGCCTATAGTGATTGACCCCGCAGAGCTCGATGAAAACGGCTTTGCAATTGTCATCGCAGGTTTTGAGAAGAACACCATCGACTTCGGTATCTACGGCTGGCATGTGAACGACGACGTGGACGACATTGAACCGGGTCGTTTCGACGTGTTCAATCCCAACAATCCTGAAGAAGCATACACCTTCACCTACAACGGCCTTATCACCCTGCAGGTGGGTCTGAACTCCATCTACGATGCCGTGGAGGTACTCGACAACAATGGTCTGAACGTGCTCCGCGTGAGCGATGACGGCCAGACAAACAGCACTGACGGTACTGTGCCTGGAAGCGATGAGGATCTTCAATCAGCCCCTGTCTACACCGCACAGCCTTGGTTTGACGAGGATCTCAACGAGTATTACTACCTGCTCGACGCTCCTGATTGGGTGGAGAGCGTTGTAGTTGACGAGTCGTACCGCAATGAAGGCGACTTTATTGGCCTCAACTTCATCAGCGTGATTTGCGAACCGCTTCCCGCTGGCGAAACCGGCCGTTATGCTTCGATTCACGTTACCGGCCGTGGTGTAACCTCCGAGACTCCGATTATCCTGCTTCAGGGTGACGCCACCTACGAGGATGGTATCAACAACGTTCAGGTTGCTCCCAACACCAAGAGCATGCGTATTTACAACATGAACGGTCAGCAGGTGACGAAAGCCACTAAGGGTGTGCTGATTCAGAACGGCAAGAAGTTTGTGAACAAATAAGTCCACACTTCTCCCCGACTTATCCATACGGCCGCATCCGGAGCCTTCCGGATGCGGCTTTTTTCAAAAATAGCAGAAATTATATTATGAAAAACGAACTACAAGGCAGTAAAAGCTATCTCTTCAGCATTGTGCTGGTGGCTGTGCTCGGAGGTCTGCTCTTCGGCTACGACACCGCCGTGATATCGGGTGCCGAGAAAGGTCTTCAGGCCTTCTTCATGGGTGCCGGCGACTTCACTTACACCGACACTTTCCATGGTTTCACCTGCTCAAGCGCACTCATCGGCTGTATCATCGGCAGCGCTTTGTCGGGTTTCCTCGCCTCCAACTTAGGCCGCAAGCGCGCGCTCATCCTTGCAGGTCTATTGTTCTTCATTTCCGCCTTGGGCAGCATGCAGCCCGAGTTCCTGTTTTATGAGAAAGGTGTCCCCACCTTCAGTCTGCTTATCACCTTCAACATCTACCGTGTGATTGGCGGCATCGGCGTAGGTCTCGCCTCAGCCATCTGCCCCATGTATATCGCCGAGGTGGCACCTTCCAACATCCGCGGCACTTTGGTGTCATGGAACCAGTTTGCCATCATCTTCGGTCAGCTTGTGGTGTATTTTGTCAATTTCCTCATTCTGGGCGAACATACGAACCCTGTAATCGAATCCATCGGCAAAGGTGTGAACCAGGTGGCTGCCAGCAGCGACCCTTGGACCATCAGCACAGGTTGGCGCTACATGTTTGGTAGCGAGGCAGTGCCCGCAGGTCTTTTCGCCCTGCTCATCTGCTTCGTGCCTGAGACACCGCGCTACTTAGTGATGATAGGCGAAGACAACAAGGCACTCCGCATCCTGAGCCGCATCAACGGCAGTGCAAGAGGTGAGAGCATCCTTCAGGAAATCAAGGACACCATCACCGTGAAGACGGAGAAGCTGTTCACCTACGGTGTACTCGTCATCTTCGTGGGCATCATGCTCAGCGTGTTCCAACAGATCGTAGGCATCAACGCCGTGCTCTACTACGCTCCCCGCATCTTCTCCGACATGGGCATGGACAAGCCTATGGTGCAGACAGTGATTATGGGTGTGGTGAACATCCTGTTCACCCTCGTGGCCATCTTCACGGTAGAGAAATGGGGCCGCAAGCCTCTGCTCATCACCGGCAGTATCGGCATGGCAATAGGTGCTTTCGGTGTGGCCATTACATTCGGCAACGAGTCGTTGAGCATCATCACGATGCTCAGCATCATGGTCTACAGTGCCTCGTTCATGATGTCATGGGGCCCCATCTGCTGGGTGCTCATCTCTGAGATATTCCCCAACACCATCCGTGGTGCCGCTGTGGCCATCGCCGTGGCGTTCCAGTGGATTTTCAACTGGATTGTGAGTTCTTCCTTCGTACCCATGTTCAATATGCACCTCACCCCGGGTGACGACTTCGGACATTGGTTCACCTACGGTCTGTACGGCACTCTCTGCATCGTAGCCGCCCTCTTCGTATGGCGTTTAGTGCCGGAAACCAAAGGCAAGACGCTCGAAGACATGAGCAAACTCTGGAAGAAAGAGAAATAAGTGCGGTATCGTTGTTAAAAGGTACTTTCACTCGGACATGCAAAAGAAAACAAGTTTTTTCTTTTGCATGTCTCTCGTTTTTCCGTAACTTTGCCATTACATGGCGAAGTTACTTTCACTCGGATAAGAAAAGAAAACAAGTTTTCTTTTGCTTATCTCTCGTTTTTCCGTAACTTTGC
>CAJONT010000195.1 GCA_905235975.1 uncultured Prevotella sp. | reverse complement strand
TCGGAGATGATGCGTTCTTGTTCCAGCATCTTCAGGTGCTGTTGCGCCAACTGCCGGCGGGCGGTCAGCTGTGCAAGTCCCCAGCAGCCTAAAGAGAGGATTATCAAGGCAATAAGCAGTGTCCACCACTTGAGGTACCAGGGGCGGGGAACGACAAACCCCGCCTGCAGCGTGCTGCGCACCTGTCCGTCCTGGCCTATGACTTCGCCCCGTATCTTATATGTGCCGTAGGGAATGTTGGGAAGCACGAGTCGGGGCTCGCGGCTCTCCACCACAATTTGCTCCTTGCCTTTTACGATGGTGAATCGGAAGGTCATCACTTCTTTGCCGTAGTCGGGACAGGTGAAGCGGAGCAGGATGTTGCCGTCCACCTGCGCCCGCCCTTCCATCACATCGGCCAGGCGCAGTTGGTGATAGGTGTCGCGGTTGTCTCGGTAGCTCGCTTCGTCCAGAAGCATGGGATAAGTGTGCGAGGCGTCGGCTTCAAGCATGTCGATGCATGCCACGCCGTGCGCCATGTTGAAATACACCTTGCTGCCCACCTGTACCGCCTGCGCATTGCAGTCGTTGCCGTACATGCCCAGTTGTCTGGCGCTCACACACCGCTTCAGCCGCAATCCTTTGCCGCTTTGGCTCACCAGCATGTAGTAGTCTTGCGAGCATACCCACCATTCATCGCCCGTGTCGGTGGCTATGATGTTTGTGATGCCCGATGTCGACGGCAGTATTTTGTTGAGCGTGTCGAAAGGCATGATGCTGTCGGCAGCATGGTCGTACACATACAGGCGGTTGTCGTCTGCCAGTACGATGCGGTTGGCCAGGCGGGTTACGAAGCACCGCGTCTCCACCGAGTCTATGCGTTCGTAGTGCCTTGTCCGCGTCACCTGGCTCAGGTCGTCTGACAGCCACAGGTGGTACACGCCTTTCTGCATGTTCGAAGCCCAAAGGCTACCGTCGTTGTCTATCTCTATCTGACGCACGGGATGGTTGAAGTTGTCGACGGATTTGTACTGCGACCAACCGTCGCCCTTCCTGCGATAGACGCGTAGCGTGTTGTAGGTCGACTCTATCAGTATTTCCTCACCGTGCCACACTGTCTTGCGCAGGCAGGTGCTGCTGCTGACCGATTGCTCAATGCGCTCTGCACGGCCGCCGACGATGCGAAGGGGGCCTGAGTTGTTGCCGGCATAAAGGGTGCCGTCTATGCGCGTGAGATACCAGTTCTGACCTTCCGTGCCGGTTACAAGGCGGGGCTTGCTGCCCGTTTGCGTGATGTCGCAGGCGTAAACGCCCTGATTGGTGGCCATCAGCATGTCGTTGCCGTCGAAATGCAGGGCGTAAATCATGCCTACCGACGACATCTGCGTGTTCACGGTCAGGTTGTCGTATGGCTTCCCGCAGGCTATCATCGAGATGCCTTCGTCAAGACAGGCCCACACGTTGTCGTCTCTGTCGCATAGCAGGCGCAGCACGGCATTGTCTGCAAGGCCGCTGTCGGTGTTGAAGTGCCACAGCATCTCGCCTTTGGAAGAGATGCCCCACAGACCGTTCTGTATCGTGCCCAGCACGATGGTGCCGTCGTGGGTGGCACATGCCTTGTTCACCTGCACGTTGGCCAACTGGCTGTCTATCGCCGTCGGCATCTTCGACACCTGCCCATTCCTGTAGGTGTATAGACCGTGCTGCTTCGATACCAGCACCATTGCCTGTGCATCGCCGTGCAGGGGCACCACGCCTACGATGTCGTCGTCGCCCAAGTCTGTCCGGGCGATGAGCTTGGTCTGGCGCTTTCCGTCTATGCGGTAGAAATCCCCCATTATGGCCTGCATATAGATATGGTTGCCAGCTTTGAAGATGAACAGGGGGCGGTTGCCGTTCAGTTCCAGTTTCTTCACCTCCTTGCCGTCGTAGGTATAAATGCCGGAGAACGACTGGAAAAACAGCACGCCTGCATTGTCAATGATTACCCAAGGCTCTTCATTGCTCATGAGCACCGACTGCTCGTATCCCTTCCCGCAGGTGGCCAAGGGGGTGTAGGAGTAGACACCGAATGCGTCTCTGCTGAAATAGCCGAACTCCTCGAACATGCCCACGTAGATGCGGTCGCCGTAGGCGTGAACCGAACGAATCATCGCCCGGCCCCTCAAGGTAATCTGTTTCCATGTGAATCCGTCGTAGCGTAGCAGACAGTTGTTGTTGGCTACATATAAATGGCCGTTCTCATCCTGGCAGCAATCCCAGTTCTGATGACTGGCCTCTTGTCCGTATTCTTTTATCGTGAAGTTGCACACTACAGGGCGGAACACCGCTGCATGCACACTGCCTGAGGTGCAGACGAGTAGCATGGAAAGTATAATGGTAAGAACCGGATTTCGCATACACTGTCATATTTTATGGTAAAATCGCGGAATGTCGAGAGCAAAACATTTCCAAATTGCAGATGTTTCTATGCTGAAACGACGTAATTCCGCATCTCTGACGCAAAGATAAAAATAATTTTCAATTCCCGCAAGCGTACGACAGCGTATTTCTGAAATTCATCTGAAAACCAATATTTTAGAAAATGCGTAACGTAGTGGTAGCGTAGTACGTTTTCTTGATAACGTAGTTGCAACGTAGTGTTATTTTTGGAGCGTATTGCATGGTGGATTAACTTTGTAGTCACAATGCCATCAAAAACACGCTAATACCAAAACCTACATATTTTTTACCTAAACATTATTAACGTATGAGAAAGTATCATCTATTATTAGTGTTACTCCTGCTCTTGCCGTTGTCGGTATTGGCGCAGGAAAAAACAGTGAAAGGACAGGTCACCGATGCCAACGGCGAACCCGTGATAGGGGCTGTCGTCCGTGTCAACGGAACAAGTCTGGCTACAGTCACCGACTTCGACGGTAACTATGAAATTTCAGGCGTGCCCGAGCATGCGGTACTCAATTTCAGCTACATCGGCATGAAATCCGCTGAAGTGAAAGTCGCCAACGGACCGATGAACATCACCCTGTTGGACGATGCAACCGAACTGGAGAAAGTGGTGGTCATCGGTTATGGTGTCGCCAAGTCGAAAGACCTTACTTCGCCCATCGAAACGGTGAAAGCCGATAAAATTGCAAGCGTGCCTTCCTCGTCTCCCATGGGGGCTCTGCAGGGAAAAGTCGCCGGCGTCAATGTGGTGAGCAGTGGTACACCGGGTGCCGGACCTACCGTCACCATCCGCGGTTTGGGTTCTTTCGGCGATACCAGTCCGCTTTATGTGGTAGATGGTATGTTCTACGACAATATCAACTTCCTCAACAACTCCGATATTGAGGAACTGGCCATCCTGAAAGATGCCTCGGCTGCTGCTATCTACGGTGTGCGCGCTGCCAACGGTGTGGTCATCATCACCACCAAGAAAGGCAAGAACATCGAAAAAGCCAACATCTCCTACGAGGGCTATGTGGGTGTGCAGAAGGCCACAAACCTCTTGGAAATGACCAACTCCAGCCAGTATGCGCAGATGTTGCGCGAAAGTGGTGTCACCGACTACGAGGCCATGCTCAAGGCCAGTATCGAACACTACGGCGGCAACTTCGAGAACAACCAGTATGGTGCCGACACCGATTGGTATGACGAACTGCTCAGAACGGCTGTCATCACCAACCACAGCGTGACCATCTCCGGCGGCAACGACAAGGCCACCTACGGCATTGGGGCAAGCTACCTCTACCAGAACGGTATCATGGACACCGATAACGACTATAAGAGACTCAACTTCCGTGCCAACCTCGACTACAAGGCCACCAAGTGGCTTACGGTGGGTATGAATGCCATGTTCGTCAACAGCGAACAGCAACTGCCCAACAATGCCGCATGGCAGCGTGCATTCAACATGCCTGGCATCATGCCGGTCTACGACCCTGCCACAGCCGATACCTATACCGACGGTTATGCGTCGCCCAACACCATCGGCGTGACCAGCAATTTCTACAACCCGGTGGCTGTGGCCGACTACTACGACAGCAACAACAAGTCCAACCAGTCGCTCAGCAATTTCTACGCCGTTATCAACTTCCTGCCAGAGAAACTGAACCTCAGAACCAGCTATAGCTATGACCATACCGCCATGAAGGCCACCACCTTCATCCCGCAGTATTATCTGGGCACCGTGCAGAACACCACCACCACGTCGCTCACAAAGAGCAACAGCACCTTTAATAATTATGTGTGGGACAACACGCTCACCTATACCGACTCTTGGGATATGCACAATGTGACGGCCATGGCGGGTATGTCTATGCGGCAGGAACGCTACGACTTCCTCACCGGTACCGCACAGAACGTGCCCGAAGGACAGGACAGCTGGAAGTATCTCTCGCTGGGTGACAAGGAGGGTGCCACCGTGGGCGACGACGGCTACCGCAACCGCGGTCTTTCCTACTTTGCACGTGTGGCCTACAACTACGCTCACCGCTATCTCTTCACCGCCACCTTCCGTGCCGACGGTAGCTCGAAGTACAACGACAAGTGGGGCTACTTCCCCTCATTCGGCGCTGCCTGGGTGGTCAGTGAGGAACCCTTCATGCAGAACCAGCACGTGTTCGACTTCCTGAAAGTGCGCGCCAGCTGGGGTAAGCTCGGTAACGACAAGATTGCCGCCAGTGCAGGTTATGCCGCTGCCACTACCAATCGTGCCGTCTTCGGTACCAACAACGCACTCGACGGATATATCAACGGCTCCACATTCAGTTGGCTGGCTTGGGAGGTCGTCAAGGAAACGAATATCGGCGTCAACTTCACCACACTCGCCAACCGACTCACCGTCGATATCGACTGGTATCATCGCCTCACCGACAATGCCGTGATTTCGCCCACACGTCCCATGCAGAACACCACGGTGGCAGGCAACTGGGGTGAAATCCTGAACTCCGGTTTCGACATTAGCCTCAACTGGAACCAGAAAGTGAACAGTGACTTCTCTTACAACGTGGGTGCCAACCTCACTTGGCTGCACAACGAGGTCAAGTCGCTCAAAGACGGCATCACCATGCTGCAGGGCGGAAAGACCGTGCAGGTGGTGGGAGAGAAGATGAACTCCTACTACGGATACAAGGTGGTCGGTATCTACCAGACCGAGGCTGAGTGCAGCAGCGACCCGGTGGCTGTGGCCAACGGTCTGAAACCCGGCGACTTCAGATATGAAGACGTGAACAACGACAACGTAATCGACGGCAGCGACAAGCAGGTGCTCGGCTCCTACGTGCCCGACATCACCTATGGCTTCAACGTGGGACTCCAGTGGAAGGCGCTCGACTTCAACATGAGCTTCTACGGACAGGCCGGAGGCGAGATCTGGAACCGCAAACGCGCACTGCGCTATGCCGCACAGAACTACAACTTCGACAAGGCTCAGTTCGATGACCGATGGACAGGACCGGGCAGCACCAACAGCAATCCCTCTGCCGCTGCACTCATGCGCAGCTGGAACGTGGGCGACAGCCAGAATGCTTCTTATTTCGTGGAAAGCTCCGACTTCTTCCGCATTCAGAACATCAACGTGGGCTACACGCTGCGCGACTTGAACCTCGGCAGCTATACGCTTCCGAGCTTGCGTCTCAGCTTAACCGCCGACCGTCCGCTCACCATCTTCAGTGCCCACAGCTTCACGCCAGAGCTCAGCGATCCGCAAGGATGGGATACCGAAGTATATCCGCTCACGGCTACCTATACATTTGGTGTGCAAATCACTTTCTAATATCCACGATATCGTCAAGCCAAAAGTGCAATGTGAAGCTTGCTTCATCATTGCCATGGCGAGAAAACGTCGAAATAAATTCAACAGACATAAACAACAAGAAATATGAAACTCATTATGAAATCATCCATTTTTCTCCTGTCTGTAGTGCTGGTTTCACTGACAGCCTGCTCTGATTACATCGATATCGACACGGAGAACTCGCTCGACATCAATGCTGTTGATTACAGTAAGACAAGCGAGATGTATCAGCCTGTGGTGGGAGCTTATTTCACACAGCTCAACCAAGGTATACACTGGGCCAACTGCATGCTTTGGCTGGGACGCGACGACGATATGTCGTCAGGACGCGCCGACGACCAGGGCGATGCCTTGAAGTTCGGCTACCCCGGCGGTTATGTCAACCCCAACAGCTTCTGGGCTGTAGGCAATATCTGGAGCACGATGTACAACATCATCATCAACTGCAACTCCAACCTCGAGGCGCTCGACAACTATGCGTCGTATCTCTCGGAAGGCAGTGCCGACTATAAAAAGTATCAGAGCTATTGCGGTGAGATACAAACCATCAGGGCTTGGGCCTACTACCAGCTCGTCACCACCTTCGGACCCTGCGTCATCTACCGCGACAACAACCAGTCGAGTTTCCGCCGCAGCACTGTGGAGAAGGTCTACGACTACATCATCGAGGAGATGGACGATGCCGCCAGCAAGATGGAGGCTAAACGACCGAACCAGATGGAGCATGCTGGTGCCTACACGAAGTACACTGCCGAAGCCCTCGGCGCAAGGGTGGCCCTGCTCAAGGGTGACTTTGCAAAGGTGGAGAGCCTGACCGATGACATCGTGAACAACGGCGGATTTGAACTCTATCCCGACTATTACCAGCTCTTCAAGCTTCCCGGCAAACTTTGCAACGAGTCGCTCATGGAAGTGCAGGTCACCGACTTCGGCAATGAGAGCGGCGACTACATCGGCGTAGACCAGTGGTTCAACTTCCGCGGTGCAGGTCTCACCGATGCCGATGGCAACTGGCTCACCGGCGGATGGACCTTCATGCGCTTCAATCCCGAATTTGTGAAATGGGCCGATGCCAGAGGCGAAACCGTGCGCCGTGAGACGAGCGTGCTCGTGGGCGGCGAGACGACTCGCGAGGGCGATGTCGTCGTGGGCAATGCCACCGACAACATCTACGACGGAAAGGCTTATCTGCCAGTCAACCAGATGACGGGTGGCAACCGTGAGTGGGGACGCAACAACAATGTACGCGTCATCCGTTTTGCTGAGGTGCTCCTCATGAATGCCGAGGCCAAGATACGCAACGGAAAGAACGGCGATACGCCTCTCAACCGTGTGCGTCAGCGTGCTGCCATGCCTGCCATCTCTGGTGCCTCTGTCGACAACGTGCTCGACGAACGCCGCATGGAGCTCTGTGCTGAGTGGGGTCTCCGCTACACCGACCTCTGCCGCACAGGCAAGGCTGCAAGTGTGCTCGGCAAGTACGGATGGACGGAGAATGCCCGCTTCATTCCGCTTCCTTCAAGCCAGGTCATCCTGACGCCGGAACTCGGTGAAGATCCTGAATAACGCACCGAAGGTTTACGTGTATGAGAAAAATCATTATGTGCGGCTTTTCCGTGTTGGCACTTCTCGCTGTCGTGGCTTGCTCAGACAGTAAGTCGGGTCCTGCCCCTTCTTCCCCGGAGGGGGCCGACCTGAGCGACAGCATTTTGCTCGACACAGTGCAGCGTGCGCACTTAGACTATATGTGGTCGGGGGCCGATCCCACTTCGGGATTGGCCTACGAGCGCATCCATTTAGATGGCGTCTACCCGGCTCACGACTCCCTTACCGTCACCACCGGCGGCTCGGGATTCGGTGTCGCCGGCCTGATTGTGGGCATCGACCGCGGTTGGATCGACCGCAGTGAGGGTGTCGCCAGACTGAAGAAGATTGTCGACTTCCTTGAGGGTGCCGACCGCTTCCACGGGGCATGGCCGCACTGGATGGATGGACGGACGGGAAAGGTAATCCCCTTCGGACAGAAAGACAACGGCGGTGATTTGGTGGAGAGCTCTTTCCTCATGCAGGCGCTCCTTTGTGTACGGCAGTATATGAACCCTGCGGTGAATGAAGAGAAAGAGGTGATCGACAAAATCAACACGCTGTGGAAGGACATGGAGTTCGATTGGTACACACGCGGCGGACAGGATGTGCTCTACTGGCACTGGTCGCCTGAATATGAATGGGAGATGAACTTCCCCCTCGAGGGCTACAACGAGTGCCTCATCACATACGTGCTGGCGGCTGCTTCTCCCACCCATACGGTACCGGCCGACTGCTATCACAAGGGATGGGCACGCAGCGGCGCAATCAAGTCGGATGCGGCTCCCTTCGGCTTGCCGTTAGACCTCAAGCACAACTTCGCCGAGGAGTATGGCGGACCGCTCTTCTGGGCTCACTACTCGTGGTTCGGACTTTGTCCCAAGAACCTGAAAGACAAGTATGCCGACTACTGGCACGTGACCGCCAACCATGCGAAGGCCAACTACAACTACTGCGTGAAGAACCCGAATGGTTATAAGGGTTATGGAAAGGACTGCTGGGGACTCACCGCAAGCTACTCGCCCGAGGGATACAGTGCCCATGCGCCCAACAACGACCTCGGCGTGATTACGCCTACTGCGGCCCTGTCGTCGTTCCCTTACACGCCCGAAGAGTCGATGGCGGCTCTGCGCTTCTTCTATAGCAAAAAGAACTGGATTTGGGGCAAATACGGCTTCTACGACGCTTTCTCCTTCGACCCGGAGTGGACGCTGCCGCACTATCTGGCTATCGACCAGCTCACCATTGCACCTATGATTGAGAACTATCGCACGGGGTTGCTGTGGAGGCTCTTCATGAGTTGTCCTGAAATCCAAACCGGATTGACTAAATTAGGCTTCCAGTTTTCAGATTAATAGATTATGGTTATGAAAAGACTAATGCTTGCGTTTATCGCATTCCTCGCTATGACTACTGTCATGGCGGGCAATAACAACAAGAAAAAACCAGCTAAACTGCCCACCGACGAGGCTTCGATGAAAGCCTATGTCGACCAGCTGATGAGCCAGATGACGCTTCAGGAGAAACTGGGGCAGCTCAACCTGCCCGTCACGGGCGACATCGTGACCGGTGAGGCCAAGAGCAGCGACATCGCAGC
>CAJONT010000194.1 GCA_905235975.1 uncultured Prevotella sp. | reverse complement strand
CTACCAAGTAGCAGCAGTGCATAATACCATTCGCCCTGACTTGTTCAAGCCCAACACAACCAAATATACCGTGCAAGCACTGGAGGCGCTCATAGAAGATGGGAGCAAGCCCATTTTCGTCTATGAGGATGGGAAAGTGAGGGGCCATGCTTTCTGCCAGATAAACGAGATAAAGAACCATCGATTGCTGCATAACATCAAGACACTCTATATCGATGACATTTGTGTGGATGAAGCGGATCGCGGAAAGCATATCGGCCAGGCTTTATATGAGTTCGTCCGTGATTATGCCAGGTCGGAAGGTTGTTACAACATTACCCTCAATGTATGGGGTGGTAACGACATCGCGCTTAGTTTCTACAAAAACATGGGCATGCAAGTGCAAAAGACAGAAATGGAAACAATCCTGTAAATGACATAAAAGCACGAAATGTCGCTGGAAAAATAACAAAAAGCATAAATATGGATGATTTTTTCTACATCATAGGGAGGATACAAGAAGTCCTTTGGAGCTACTTGATTCTGATATTGCTCATAGGCTGTTCGTTGTATTTTACTGTGCGTCTCCGCTTCGTACAGTTCCGCTATTTTGGCGAGATGGTGCGCCAACTCTTTTCCAGCAACAAAAACGACAGCAATGACGCGCAGACAGGGCACCGCAATGTCAGTTCGTTCCAAGCCTTTGCCATTAGCCTCGCGAGTCGCGTAGGAACTGGCAACTTGGCGGGCGTGGCTTCCGCCATTGCTGTGGGTGGTCCTGGAGCCGTGTTCTGGATGTGGGTGATGGCATTGTTGGCGGCAGCTACAGCCTTCATGGAGGCCACATTGGCACAGCTCTTCAAACGAAAGGGCGAAGACTCCTTCTATGGCGGTCCGGCCTATTATATGCAATACGGACTCCACAGCCGTTGGTTGGGCATCCTGTTCGGAGTGGGCATCATCATTACTTTCGGCATAGGCAACCAACTGATACAAAGCCGAACGATATGCGATGCTGTGAGTGTGGCTTTCGGTGTAAAGAGCAGTATGATTGCCGCTGTCTTGATGGCATTGACCATTACCGTCATTTTCGGTGGAGTGCGGCGCATCGGCCGTTTTTCCGCCATCATTGTGCCCTTTATGGCGGTGGGCTATCTGCTGCTTTCCCTCTACATTGTGGTGGTCAACATACAGCATGTGCCTGCCATGCTGGCGCTGATTGTGAAGAGTGCCTTTGGCTTGCAACAGGCAGCGGGCGGAATTCTGGGCGCGGCAGTGATGCAAGGCGTCAAACGCGGACTGTTCTCCAACGAGGCCGGCGAGGGCAGTGCGCCTCATGCCGCAGCCACCGCCAGCATTACGCACCCTGTGAAGCAGGGCCTTCTGCAGTCCATGGGCGTCTTTGTCGATACGCTTCTCATCTGCACCTGTACGGCTTTCGTCATCTTGCTTTCCGGCCTCTACGATAGCGGCGAAGACGGCAGCATTCTGACAGGTTCTGCCATGGAGTTCCACCTCGGAGGCTTCGGGCGTTGGTATCTCACCGCCTCTGTTTTCCTCTTTGCCTTCAGCACCATCATAGGCAACTACTTCTACGGCGAATCGAATATGCGTTTCATCACGCACCGGCGCTGGCCCATTCACGTTTTTCGCATTGTCACATCGGTCATCGTATTCTTCGGTGGATTTGTGACCTTGCAGCAAGCATGGTCGCTCATCGACTTGTTGATGGCCGTCATCGTATACCTGAATCTTACAGCCGTGCTCCTCCTGGCGCGACACGTCTACCGTCTGCTTGACGATTATACGCTTCAGCACCGCGAAGGACGGAACCCGACGTTCCATCGCTCTCAGTTACCTGAAATAAAAGACGATATCGAGTGTTGGGAGTAAGGGGAAATAATCATTAGCGGCTGAGAATCCGGGATACGGTGGCACCGACATTCCGCATGGCCACCTCCTTGCACATGGCCTCTTCAAGGGACAATCCAACCGGATTGATGCATTCCACATGGGCGAAGCCTGCCTCGAGCAACTGCTCCCTGTCACTGACCCTTCCGGCAATCAGGCACACAGGTATGTCTCCAGACATTTCCAACACCCCCACAGGCAGTTTGCCCATCAACGTCTGACGGTCGGCAGCCCCTTCGCCCGTTATGACAAGGTCGGCATCCTTGACGATTTCCGTAAACCTGATGGTTTCAAGAAGCAACCGTATGCCTGGCTTGCAGTCCGCATGCAGGTATTGCAGGAAGGCATAGCCAAGTCCACCGGCAGCACCCGCGCCCTCCGCAGCAGAGCGGTCGTAGCCGAAATGCTTGGCCGAGATTTCGGAGAACTTCCTTGCACGCTCGTCAAGCAGACAAACCATTTCTGGCGTTGCACCCTTTTGCGGGGCAAACACATGGGCTGCTCCGTTTTCGCCATAAAGCGGATTACCGACATCGGTGGCAATCGTGAAGCGGACGTCGTCGAGTTCACGAACATCATCCCATGTGCCATTTTTTGCAAAGCAGTCGACAATCGCCCGAATCATCCCTATTCCGCAGTCGCTGGTGGCACTTCCGCCAAGTCCCACGATTACTTTGCGGCACCCTCGGCTGACGGCATCCGCCACGAGTTGTCCGGTTCCATAACTGGTGGCACGCAAGGGATTGCGCTCCTCCGGTTGCAGCAGCGTCAGTCCGCTTGCTTGTGCAATCTCGATGACAGCCGTATCGTCCATGAGCAGATAGGAAGCGGTAATGCGTCGCATCAGCGGGTCGTACACGGTCAGTTGCACCTTCTCACCACCGGCAGCAGTCTGAAAAGCTTCCAGCCATCCCTCTCCGCCATCGCTGACGGGAATCTGAACCACCTCCGCTTCGGGCATCATGGCAAGAATGGCATCGGAAGCAGCCCGATTCGCCTCCTGCGATGTCAGGCAGCCTTTGAAAGAGTCGATGGCGACGACAATCTTCTTCATACGATGTTGTAGATAAGTTTCCATAAGTGATTTACCGCT
>CAJONT010000193.1 GCA_905235975.1 uncultured Prevotella sp. | reverse complement strand
CCGCTACACTCCTTCTTCAACTTACACTTTGCCCTCGACTAAAAGACAAAAATCGCCTCGACATAATTAATAGAACCCACCTTAAATGATACGTAAGTTGCGGCGGTGTCGGATGGTCCATATCACCACGCCCCAAATGGAGAAATTGTCGCTTTTCTCAATGCGTATCTTGTCGTAACGGGGATTGGCGGGTATCAGTTCGATATAACCCGCGTCTTTGTGACTCTGATTGAAGGTCTTTATTGTGAACTCACCGTTCAGCAGCGCCACAATCACGTCGCCGTTCTCTGGTTGCTGGTCTCTGTCTACCACGATGATGTCGCCGTCGTCGATGCCTGCGCCACTCATCGAGTCACCCCGCACAATGGCATAGAAGGTGGAGTTGGGATGCTGGATAAGGTCGTGGTTGAAGTCAATACCCGTCTGCTCGTAGTCGGCGGCAGGACTGGGAAAACCTGCCTTGATGCCCGGTACGCAGAGTATGGGCATTGAGGAGGAGAAATCTCCCTTTATGATGGTGATTTCATGATTGGGGTTGGCAGGTTGACCTTGGTGCATCTCGCAGAAACGGGTGAGGGTAAGCATACATCCTGTGGCTGTCTTGCTTGGCAGCCACAGGATGCGATGATGTTTAATAGGCGAAAAGGGGATAATTGGCCATTCTGGCGTTTACCTTCGCACGAACGCCGGCTATCACCTGCTCGTCTTCCGGGGCATTGAGCACCTCTTCTATCAGGGCGGCAATTTCCACCATCAGGTCTTCCTTGGCACCGCGCGTGGTGATGGCGGGTGTGCCAAGACGGATGCCGGAGGTCTGGAAGGCGCTGCGTGTATCGAACGGCACCATGTTCTTGTTCACCGTGATGTCGGCGGCGACAAGGGCTTTCTCTGCCACCTTGCCGGTAAGGTCGGGATACTTGGAACGAAGGTCCACAAGCATGGAGTGGTTGTCGGTACCGCCGCTCACGATGCCGAAGCCGCGTTTGATGAGTTCCTCGGCCAGCACCTTGGCATTCTTCTGCACCTGCTTGGCCCACTCCTTGAATTCGGGCTGGAGGGCTTCTTCAAAGGCTACGGCCTTGGCGGCTATCACATGCTCCAGGGGACCGCCTTGTGTGCCGGGGAAGACAGCGCTGTTGAGCAGCTGGCTCATCATCTTCACTTCTCCCTTCGGGGTCTTCTTGCCCCAGGGGTTGGGGAAGTCTTTGCCCATCAAGATGATACCGCCACGGGGACCGCGAAGGGTCTTGTGGGTGGTGGAGGTGACGATGTGGGCATATTTCACGGGATTCTCAAGCAGACCGGCGGCAATAAGACCTGCGGGGTGGGCCATGTCGACCATCAGAAGGGCACCCACCTCGTCGGCAATGGCACGCATGCGGGCATAGTCCCACTCACGGCTGTAGGCGGAACCGCCGCCGATGATGAGTTTGGGCTTATGCTCTTTGGCCAGACGCTCCATCTCGTCATAGTCCACGCGTCCGGTTTCGGGGTTCAGATTGTATCCTATGGGATTATAGAGGATACCGGAGGTGTTCACGGCAGAACCATGTGAGAGGTGGCCGCCGTGTGCAAGGTTCAGACCCATGAAGGTGTCGCCGGGATTCAATACGGTGAGCAGCACGGCAGCGTTGGCCTGGGCTCCTGAGTGGGGCTGCACATTGGCAAACTCTGCATCGAAAAGCTTCTTCACACGTTCGCGGGCAAGGTCTTCCACGATGTCGACCACCTCGCAACCACCATAGTAACGCTTGCCGGGAAGCCCCTCAGCATATTTGTTCGTCAGGCAGCTGCCCATGGCCTGCATCACCTGGTCGCTCACAAAGTTCTCCGAAGCAATCAGTTCGATGCCTTTCAACTGGCGCTGATGCTCTCTCTCAATCAGATCGAAAATCTCGTTGTCTTTCTTCATAATAATGTATGGTTATGATAATTCTACTTCATCAATATGCTGCTCCTTGTCGCAGTAGTGACATTTCAGGATGCCTTTTTCCTTGTCAACCACATGAAACACGGTGGCCATGGGCTCGTTGTTGGTAATGCACTTGGGGTTGTTGCATCGCACAATGCCGCGCAGCTCGTCGGGAGTGCGGACGGTCTTCTTCTCGGTCACCTCATAGTCGCGGATGATGTTCAGCACCACGTTGGGGGCCACAACCGACAGACGGGAAATCTCGTCGTCGGTGAAAAACTTGTCGCTCACCTTGATGATGCCTTTCTTGCCCACTTTCTCTGAGGGGTAGTTGTAGCCGATGGTTACAGGGGTGTCGAGTGTCTCCAACTGGAGAAGGCTTGCCACCTGGAAAGTCTTGTTTGCGGGAATATGGTCTATCACAGTGCCGTTTTGGATGGCGGCCACCAGACGTTCTTTCTTGTTCATATCAGATAATGATGGTTTTGTCGTTGCGAATCTCGTCGATACTTATGCCCAGCACATCGCTGATAATGGCCTCGCGGGCATAGAGTCCGTTTTGAGCCTGCTGGATATAGTAGGCGTGGGGATTGGCATCCACGTCGTAGGCAATCTCGTTTACTCGGGGCAGGGGATGCAGAATGCGCATGTTGTCTTTCACATGGTTGAGCATGCTGTTCCGAAGGATGTACACATTCTTCACACGCTCATACTCCATAAGGTCGGAGAAACGCTCTTTCTGCACACGCGTCATGTAGATGATGTCGGCATCGGATATCACCTCGTCGTCGAACTGGGTGTGCTCTTCAAAACGTATGCCGTGCTCGTTGCAGTATAGCTTATACTCGTCGGGCATGGCAAGCTCTTGGGGCGCAATGAAGTGGAAGGTGGGGTTGAAGTGACGCATGGCCATAATGAGCGAGTGCACCGTACGGCCGTATTTCAAGTCTCCCACCAAATAGATGTTCAGGTCGGTAAGCTTTCCTTGTGTCTGGTAAATGGTGTAGAGGTCGAGCATGCATTGTGAAGGATGCTGATGGGCACCGTCGCCGGCATTGATGATGGGCACGGGCGATACCTCGCTCGCATACTGGGCGGCGCCTTCTATGTAGTGGCGCATCACAATCACATCGGCATAGTTGGAAACCATCAAGATGGTGTCTTTCAGGGTCTCGCCCTTTGCCACACTCGAAGCCTTTGCATCGGAAAAACCAATCACACGGGCGCCAAGTCGCTGTGCTGCAGTCTCAAAACTCAAACGGGTGCGGGTAGAAGGCTCATAAAACAAAGTGGCCACTACCTTGCCCTTTAACAACTCTCGGTTGGGATGCCGCTCAAATTCTTGAGCCATCTGGATAAGATGTTCTATCTTCTCCTTTGATAAATTGGCAATAGTAACAAAATCGTGCTTCTCCATTTTATTCGGCAAATGTTCCATTTCGTGTGCGAAGTTAATCATTATTTTTAATTTATTTGCCACATTTCCGAAGAATTATTGTAAATTTGCACCGTTAACGGTGTTGAATACGATAAATCACAATGAGAAAGAAGTTCATTCATATATTATGGGGCATCCTTATCGGACTGATTGTCATTGCAGTAGGTGGCTCCTTGGCTATTTGGAATGGATGGATAGGGTATATGCCCGACATGGAGGATATACAGAATCCTATCAGTAAATATTCATCGCAGGTGTACTCTGCCGATGGGCAGCTTATGGGAACCTACGCGTCGATAAGAGACAACCGCATCACCGTGGGGTACAGCGGTATCTCACCGCACCTGATTCATGCGCTTGTCGCCACCGAGGATGAAAGGTTCTACGAGCATTCGGGCATCGACTTCATCGGACTGGGCAGAGCCATTGTGAAAAGAGGCGTGTTCGGACAGGAGAGTGCGGGTGGTGGCAGCACCATCACACAGCAGCTTGCCAAACAGCTCTACTCAGAGGTGGCACACAGCAAACTGGAGCGACTCTTCCAAAAACCGATAGAGTGGGTGATATCCGTCAAACTGGAGAAGAATTTCACAAAAGAGGAAATTCTTGTCATGTATCTCAATTATTTCGATTTTCTCTACAACGCCATTGGCGTGAAAAACGCAGCCTACGTCTACTTCAACAAGGATGTGGATAAACTCTCTGTGCCTGAGGCTGCCACGCTCATCGGTCTCTGCAAGAATCCGTCGTACTACAACCCCGTGCGCTACAAGCACCGCAGCGTGGAAAGGAGAAACACGGTGCTCTCACAAATGCAACGGGCTGGATACCTGTCAATGAGCGAGTGTGAGCAATATATGTCGGAACCGTTGAAGCTGAATTTCAGGAATGTATCCACCCATGAGACGGTAGAGGGAATTGCTCCCTATTTCAGAGAGTACCTGCGACAGTATATGATGGCGGAAAAACCGGACAAGAGCAAATATCCTTCCTGGAAATACGTGCAGTACCACATCGACTCCATCGCCTGGGTGCAGGATCCGCTCTTCGGTTGGTGCCACAAGAATACGAGAAGGGGCGGTAAACCTTATAATATTAATACCGACGGCCTGCGTATCTATACCACCATCGACACCAGAATGCAGCGCTATGCCGAAGAGGCGGTGAAGGAATATCTCTCGGAGACATTGCAGCCGGCATTCAATTCCCAAATCAAAGGCTCGGGAAGGGGGCCGTTCTCGTCGTCAATGTCTAAAAAAGACTACGACAGGGTGATGAACCGTGCCATTAAGCAGAGTCACCGTTACCAGGTAATGAAGGCTGCAGGGAAGTCTGAAGAGGAAATACAGAAGGCGTTCAACACCAATGTGGAGATGAAGGTCTTCACCTACAACGGCGATGTGATAAGGGTGATGAGTCCGCTCGACTCCATCAAATATTACAAGACTTTCCTGCGCTCGGGATTCATGAGCATGGAACCGCAGACAGGTGCCGTGAAGGCCTATGTGGGAGGACAGAATTATGAGCACTTCCAGTACGACATGGCCATGGTGGGAAGACGTCAGGTGGGCTCCACAATCAAGCCCTACCTCTATTCGCTTGCTATGGAAAACGGTTTCACTCCTTGCGACCAGGCTCCCAACCGCGCACAGACTTATTATGAGGGTGGTGTGAAATGGACACCGAGAAACGGCAGCAGGGCAAGGTATGGCGCCATGGTTACACTGAAATGGGGTCTGCAGCAGTCCAACAACTGGATTTCGGCTTACCTGATGAGCAAGTTCAACCCGATGTCGCTCGTCGACCTGCTGCACAAATACGGCATCAACAATCCCAATATCAAACCGGTGATGGCGCTCTGTCTCGGACCGTGTGAGGTGACCGTGGGCGAAATGGTAAGTGCATACACTACATTTGCCAACCACGGCATACGATGCGCTCCCTATATGGTGACGCGTATCGAGGACAGTGAAGGGAACATCCTTGCCGACTTCCAGCCGCGCTTCAATGAGGTGATAAGCGAGAGCAGCTCGTTCAAGATGCTTGAACTGTTGCAGGCTGTGGTCGACGGCGGTACGGCGAGCCGTCTGAGAGGATATGGATTCACGGGCGAAATTGGTGGCAAGACAGGAACGACCAACGACAATGCCGACGGATGGTTCATGGGCGTTACACCCGACCTCGTGAGCGGTTGCTGGGTAGGTGGAGAAGACAGGGACATCCACTTCCTTTCTACTCGCATCGGACAGGGTGCGCACGTGGCGTTGCCCATCTGGGCTATATATATGAAAAAGGTATATGCGGATGCCAGTCTGCCTTACTCGCCGGCTGCAAAATTTGATGTGCCAAAGGAGTTTGACTCTTGTAACGAGAAAAACAATACCATCAGAGAAAACAGTATTCTGGATGTATATGAATAAAAAGTTATCGGTCTCCCAAACAGGAGACCGATAACTTTTTAAATTTTATAATCATTAAATCTTATTCAAGTTTCGCAAGTTTTGATATTCGCTATAAAAACGGCCTGAAAGGCCAGTAAACTGTCAGCCCAGGGCATCGCCCTGGGT
>CAJONT010000192.1 GCA_905235975.1 uncultured Prevotella sp. | reverse complement strand
TGGATCTTTCATAGCCAGCAGCGCAAGCTGTGAAGCACAGAAATGGATTCGTTGACAACAACCTATATTTTTCAATAAAAAAAGTGACTATGAAACAAAAATTGTTTTTAGCTCTCTTGAGCTTCTTACTTGTGCCATTAGGGATGATGGCACAGAATGTGACGCTCTCTGCCAATAACGGCAACACCATCGCGTCTATGAAAAATGGCGGTGTAGAAGACACCTTTTACAGTCTCGGTGGATTTGCCACATGGCAGCATGAGCAGTTGAACATGATGCTGACGGTGGCAGATGACACACAGCTGACCGAAAACGGACAGCTTGCCAACCCCGCCAACAACCTCTTTAAAAATGGCAGCAAAATTCAAATTGCGCATGGCCAGGTATCAAACGCTGATGTTTGTTATGCCACATTAAGTCTGCCAAGAGGCTATCGCTTTACGGGCTACACCATCCACTTCACCAAGCCGCGGGATCCACAGGGCAATCGCGCATTTAACACAGGCAATGCTGGCTCTGAGTCTTCCACTTTTGGTGAGACCGACATTACTTTTGGTAATTGGATTACATCGGCGAGCATTTCCATTAACGGAGCCGAGCAGGTGATTGAGCGTACAGAAATGAACGAGGGCGACATGGGCAATGTGCTGTATTTCAAGTTGCAGAACCCGAGCAGAACTCGTGCCCTCATCCAGCTTGAATATGCCGAGTTCTTCTTTACAGCGGAGGAGAACTACACGCCTGTGCTCCCCATTGGCGATTTTGATGCAGTAAGTGCCGTCGACATCCCCTTTGCCACCAGTAAAGTGGACTTTGGTACAATAGAAAGTAGGAACTACAACAATTCTCGGCGTATCAGCTACAGTTCTGCCAATGTGCATGACTTGGAGGGAGATTTACATCTGTATGAAGCAGAATCCACCACAGGCGGCAACGGCATCGACGGCCTTAGCGGAGAGGTGGTAGACTACAAGGAAGGTACGATTTCTTCTAAGGGAGGTTACTTCCAACTGGGTCGTGCAGACGCAGAGCAGGTCTATTTCATCGAATCGCCCGACAATGTGAAACTTGGCGATGCCAATGGTACGAGAATTCCTGTGGGTTACCGCATTACCCAAGCTGATTTTGAGTACATAAATAATATTTCGGAAACAGTCCATTATATTACATACACCGCTAATGGAACGAAGTACTACCTAAACGCTGAGGGCGCATTCTCCGCCACACCGACGGAGTGGGAAGAGGATGAAGGAGGACGTCTACATTCCTATGCCAATGGTGACGACACCTACTTAGGCTTCACTGTTGGCGGATCTGCATTAAACAGGACATACACCTTTGCAATCTACCGAGATAGCAGGCCCGATCATCCATTATACGTGAACAGTGATAATCGAATATATGGTACGTATCAGGGTACGTTTGGTAACACCACGGTTTACCTGAAATACAACAGCGGCAACGCTCAAGTCGCCACGGGTAACAATGGAAACCTGACCAGTTGGGAAACTGGATATAACGAATATGATAATAATTTCACCCTGTATATCTATGACAAGACAGGTGAGAATCCTGAGGAAATCGTTGTCAATAGCGAGAATCCGATTGGCACCTATACTCTGAAAGGTTTGAACAACGACGCCGTGAAGTTCGGTGTGAAGGGTGTCGGCTTTGTGCGTGCCACCCTCACCATGCAGGCTCTTGACCCCTATCTTGACAATATGACAGTGGTTTGCCAGGATGAAAATCAAACAAAGATTAGGACGACACAAACCTTTACGGCTTCTGACTTCAGCGTGAGCGGTGGCGAATTCTATTTCTATGTGCCCGAAGACTTGCATGGCGATAATGTGAAGATCACCTTCGAAGAACTGAAGAGCAAATATTTCGATGAGAGCTACGAAGGTGGCAGTGCAGATCACAATGCACGCATCAGCTTTGTGAAGTCCGACCACTACAATGCTTTCGGCAGCGAGAGCAACAACAACGTCTATAGCAATTTAGATGAGGCTGCCAATGCCGAAGAGGAGCGTCTGAAGGTAGGCATTGTGGGTACAAAAAAATTCAGATTCAACAATGCTGACGAGGTAGGAACCAATGGCGGTTACTATATGGAATTCCCCTTCTCACTGGAGAACTACCAAGCAGGTGGCGGCTCATTTGATGAGATGACGTTCACTGTGAGCGAAGAAGACCAGGTTCTGACGCGTTACGTCTTCACTACCGATGAGACACGCTATAACATTGCTCCTACTACTGCCACTCAGCATCGTGCCTATGCATTCTATGAGATGATTGTTCACGTGCAGACAGGTACTTATGAGCCTAAGTTCGCATTCACGAAGATTTACGACAAGACATTCTCTAATCCAGACAAGGATGATGCATACTATGGTGTTACGGTAACTTGCGAAGACCAGACCGGCAAGCCGGGCTATTGCTCTACACAAGCTATCAGAAACGGCCTCGCAAAGATCCTGACCGTGACAAAGGTTGACGATTTCGGCAATACCGACATTCCTGAAAAAGCCACACAGATTCTCTATCTCGACTTCAGCCAGCTGGCAGGTATCTATCAGGTTTCTTCTACTGACGAAACCGAACAACAGACCATTGAAAATATGATTCAGCTTCTTGCCAAGAACTGTCTGATCTTCGTTCCCGAAGGAACTTCCGCAGCAGTCGACAACGTGGCCTACAAGACAGGCGGCGGCGACTTTGTGGCAGCCAACAACGTGGTGCTGACCGACAAGGAGCCGTTCTACTCACCCTTCGACATTAGTTTTGCAGGTATGGCCAACAAGGTGACCTACAAGCGTGAGATTACCATCGACAAATACGGCAAGGTGCAGAATGCATCTCTCATTCTTCCCTTCGTTGTCACTGTTGACGAGAACGGTATCCACCAGAATCCTGACGGCACCTCCTTCAGTCTGCACACCATGCAGTCGGAGAATGCCCTTGCCCTGATTGACGGTTCTACCTACGCTTACTTCCCCCCGTTGAGCAATGTATCTGCAACAGAGGCAAACAAGCCTTACATGGTACATCTCGATGAGAACAGCACAGAAGACAACATCAGCTTCGTAGTGGAGCAGCCCGGTTCCACCATCTTTGCCACCACTGGAATGGAAGAAGACTACTCCTTAATTGGTGAAACCTCAACGGGTCTTGATGTGGCAGAAGGTGGCCTCGGCCAGCCTGCCGGTCTCTATGCCTTCACTCCGCATGGAACGTATGCCGGTCAGCAGATACCCAAGGCAGCAGGTGTCTTCTACTTTGCAAAGAACAAGTTCGTGAGTTCGTTGGACTACATATATGATGATGACATCTACGTGTATCCGTTCCGTGTTTACTACAACACAATTTCAAGTAATGGTAGCAACAGCTTGTCAGCCTTCGACATCATCTTCGGCGAGGGTGTCGGCAACATAACCGATGGCATTGGCACTGTCAAGGAAGGCCAGCCTGTGTACGACTACAATGCTCCCGTCTACGACCTGCAAGGGCGTAAGGTGGCTGAGAGCCTGCGCGGCGTAGCAGCACAGAAGGGTATGTATGTGATTAACGGTATGAAAGTTGTCATTAAATAATTAAGGAGGACACGACAATGAGAAAAGTATATATTAGTCCAATGATTAAGATGATGGTATCGGTACCAGCCGAAAGCATGCTTATCGGTCACAGCAATAACTATGCCGATGCCAACAGCTTCATTCTCGATGAAGAGGAGGATAATAATGAACTGAAGACCACATCCACTAACCTCTGGGATGATTAAACAATTCATTCATATCAACAGGCAGGATTGCCGGTGACGGCATCCTACCTGTTGACAACAAAAAAACCGACGATGAACAAAGCAATGCGTTCATCGTCGGTTTTTTGTGTGGGAGAAGATGGTTACTCATCCATCTGGAAGAGCGGATCCTCAGGCATCACCATGACAGGTTTTGTCTTCTCTACCTCAAGGATTTCTGCAGGCACATACTTTTTGTCCACCACGAGACGGAACATATACTCACGGAGCCAGCGGTCGGTCATTATGAGGCAACCTTTCTGACCATAAGTGGCACCCCAGCTGTTCTCCACCTTCCACTTGATAGCCTTGCCCGAAGCGTCAAGGTCGACTGCGGTGAGCGTCATGGCATGCGTGGAGCCGCTGTCGAAGGTCATAATACGCTGTGCCTTGTCCATGGGGAACGTGGTATCGAAGAGCGAGCCGTAGTCGAAGTTTTCCGTATCGAGATAGCCACGTTTGCGGTCCAACTGTTTGCCTACATCGTAGGAGGTGTATAGTTTGCGTCCGTCCTTGATGGCCGCGATGGCCATTTGCTCAATGTCGTCCATAGGGAGGTTCACATACTTCCAGTTGTGGCCGTCGTAGGTGTGGCGGTCGTACTCCACTTCATAGGTCTTGTAGTAAGGCCTGCGCGGGTCGTTCATCACCATGATGAAGGAGCCGTTGATGGGTCCGCCCACGGTAAGTTCATAGAATTCTTTCGGCGTATAGGTCTTAGGCTCCCCTATCGCCTTGCCGTTTTTGTCTTTGAAGACATAGGAGAACGACTTCACCGGTTCTCCGAGGGTGATGCAGAGCATGTGGTAAATGGTGCCGAGCATCTCCGTCTTGCGTGCCTTGATGGCAGCTGGTTTCTTCTTGTCGGCCACCATCTTGCGCAGTTCCAGACCGAACTCACGCAGTTTCGAGCCCACGAGCCTTGCCATGCGGCTGGTGTTATTGGCCGAAAAGGTCTCCGGCTGCACTCCCATGGGCACAAGGCCGTATTTCTCTGCCAGGTCGGCCACACCGCAGAATGTGCCACCGTCGTTGATGGGATTCTTGAAGAAGAACTGCACACGCAGGTCGTCGATGGGTTTGTCGGCACAGTCTATCACCCCTTGCAGCATGAGGTTGGCTTTTTCGAGCTGGTCGTAGAAGAAGAGATAGTCTTGCGAGAACTCCACACTGAGGCTGTCGGTGCGCAAGGCGAAGTTGGAGCGCAGCACATTGAGTCCGCTGAACATCCAGCATCGTCCGCTGCTCTTCTGGTCGTGTATCGACTGCGTCTTTGTCTCATGACTGAAATAGGTGTCTATTTCGCCCTGGTTGGAGAAATTACGTGCCAAGTCGTCGATGGAGTTGGAGGCAATGGCATTGAAGATTGCCTTGTTCTGTGCACTCCCCGAGTAG
>CAJONT010000191.1 GCA_905235975.1 uncultured Prevotella sp. | reverse complement strand
CGTTTCGGTCGCTTTTTGCTTTACTCGGTGCAAAGCGTCAAGTCTCATCAGATATGTAGCCCGCTATACGCCTTCTGAAACTTACACTTTGCCCTCGACAAAAAGACAAAAATCGCCTCGACATAATGAATAGAACCCACCATAAGTTTGAATGAATTCTAATCAATATAAAAAAATTTAGGTAAAAAGATGGAGAACAGACAAGAATTGAACAGAAACCTCGCCCAGATGCTGAAGGGCGGCGTAATCATGGACGTGACAACCCCCGAGCAGGCCCGTATAGCCGAGGCTGCCGGTGCCTGTGCCGTAATGGCATTGGAGCGCATTCCTGCCGACATACGTGCAGCCGGCGGTGTGAGCAGGATGAGCGACCCGAAGATGATACGCGGCATACAGGAAGCCGTGACGATACCCGTGATGGCAAAGTGCCGCATCGGCCATATCGCCGAGGCCCAGATACTGCAGGCCATCGAGATAGACTACATCGACGAGAGTGAAGTGCTCTCCCCTGCCGACAACATCTACCACATCGACAAGACGAAGTTTGACGTGCCCTTTGTCTGTGGAGCCAAGAATCTCGGCGAGGCACTGCGCCGCATAGCCGAGGGTGCCACGATGATACGCACCAAGGGTGAGCCCGGCACTGGCGACGTGGTACAGGCCGTGAGCCACATGCGTCAGATGCAGAGCGAGATAAGGCGTCTTGTCTCGATGAGCGAGGACGAGCTGTTCGAGGCTGCCAAGCAGCTGCAAGCCCCCTACGACCTTGTGCGCTACGTGCATGAAAACGGCAAGCTGCCCGTGGTGAACTTCGCTGCCGGCGGTGTGGCCACTCCCGCCGATGCCGCCCTGATGATGCAGTTGGGTGCCGAGGGTGTGTTCGTGGGCAGCGGTATCTTCAAGAGCGGCAACCCCGCCAAGCGTGCTGCCGCCATCGTGAAGGCAGTGACCAACTACAATGACGCGAAGCTCCTGGCCGAGCTGTCGGAAGACCTTGGCGAAGCCATGGTGGGTATCAATGAGCAGGAAATACAATTGCTAATGGCAGAGCGTGGAAAATGAGGATAGCCATCTTGGCCCTTCAGGGCGCTTTTATAGAACATGAGCAGATACTAAGCCGTCTGGGTGCCGAGACCTTCGAAGTGCGGCAGCTGGCCGACTGGCAGCAGCCGAAGGACGGCTTGATCATACCCGGCGGCGAGTCGACCACGCAGGCCAAGCTGCTGAACGACCTTGGCCTGTATGCTCCCATCAAGGAGGCCATAGAAGGCGGTCTGCCCGTTTTTGGCACCTGCGCCGGCCTGATACTCCTCTCGCCGCTGCATTTAGGCACGATGCACATCGAGGTGCGCCGCAATGCATACGGTCGGCAGTTAGGGAGCTTTCACACCGAGGGAGATATAAAGGGGATAGGCACAGCCGTGCCTATGACCTTTATCCGGGCACCGTATATAGAGAAGGTATATGGCGGTGCGGAAGCACTCGCCGAGGTGGACGGCCATATCGTGGTCGCCAGAGAAGGCCACCAACTGGTGACAGCCTTTCACCCAGAACTCGGGGAGGACACCCGGGTGCATGGATATTTCTTGGAGATGGTGAAGGGGTGAGAGATAAGGAGGTAGAGGAGGTAGAAGAGCTAGAAGAGCTAGAAGAACTAGAAGAACTAGAAGAGCTAGAAGAGCTAGAAGAGCTAGAAGAACTAGAAGAACTAGAACATCTAGAAGAACTAGAACATCTAGAACATCTAGAAAAAACCCCTAATTAAAAAGCGATGAGCCGGGTGCCCGGCTCATCGCTTTTTTATTTAGGGGGGATTTCCGCTATTTTACCACTACCTTGCGGCCTTGGATGATGTAGAGGCCTTTGGGGAGATGAGTGGTAGAGAGATTGCTATCTGAAACTTTGCGGCCACTGAGGTCGTAGATGGCACCGTTGAGGGGATTGACGTCACGCTCTATCTGGGAGATGCCGGAGAGGGCGGTGATGATTTGCGTGGGCTCACCCTGACCTTCTACATAATAGCCGTGGTTGACAAAGGCAGCGCCGTCGTAGATCTTGTTGTTGCCATTGTTCTTGGAGATGATAAACCAACCAGGAGCCTGATTCACCTTCGTGATGGTGTACTTGTAGATGAAACGGCCTGTAGCGGTCTGTCCCTTGAACGTCATGGCATCGCCGGGCCAATTGGTGTTGACGCAATAGGCCTCGCCGCCACCCAGGTCGCCCCAGGACCATACGGCATATTCGTCTTCATTGGGTGTCTCGAAGAAGATGCTGATTTCATCGGCACTGTCGAGAACCGGGGTGTAGACCTCGGGGGCAGGAAGTTCCTCTTCGCTGTAGCTGCCCTTCACATAGACACGGTAGCCCTTGGCATCGAGACTCACATTAGGCGTAGTGCCGAAAGTAACCGACTTGCGGCTTGTGCCCTGGGCGATGGTCTCGCTATTGAGCCAGAGGCTCCACTCGCCTGCTTCGACACCTGTGAGGAGCGCATCACCGGCGGAAGTGGCCAGATTCAGGACGACGAGCACCTGCGAGTCGCCGGCCTTGCGTGTATATGCCAGCACGTTGGAGTTGTTGGCGACGGTGACCCACTCGAACGCATTCTTGTCGCTGAGTGCCGGCACCTCGTGCTTGAGGGCATTGAGAGTGCGCAGGGTGTTGCGCATCTTGGCATCGCGCACATTCCAATTTATCTTGGTGTCGTTGAAGTAGTCGAGCACTTGGTCGCCGCCTGTCTCCACACCGTTGTAAATGAGCGGCATGCCGTAGAGTGTCTGCACCAAGACTTCGAGGGGATATTTGTTCTGTCCGTAGAATGCCGTGAGCGTCTTACCACCGTCGTTGAAATTCTGGTCGTGGTTGGTGAGATAGAGCATACGGGCAAAGCTCTGGTTGGCAGACTTTTCGAGCAGTGTGTTGCCGAAAGCACGGAGACGTGCGGAGGCATTGCCGTTCGGGCCGAAGTCGGCCAACTGGCTCTGGAACTGCCATGCGTAGTCGTAGTCGAAGCCTACGTTGGCGAGCCGGGTTGCATCGTTGGCTATATCGGCCTCACCGAGGAAGGAAATGTTCTTGCCCGGTTTGTACTGTTTGATAAGCGGGATGGTCTGCTCCCAATACGACGTGGGGATAAAGGAACTGCTGACATAGTCGCAGCGGTATCCGTCGATGTCGGCCTGGTCGATCCAGAACTTGAGGCAGTCGTTCATGGCGTCCACGAGCCCTTGGTTGCTATAGTCGAGCTGCCATACATCCTGGTAGTTGTTGGGGTGAATCATCTGTCCGCCGCTCTTGGCGTAGTATTCGGGGTGTGAAGTCACCCAGTCGGCATTGGTAGCCGTATGGTTGGGCACCCAGTCGAGCCATACTTCCATTTTCAGCTCATGTGCTTTAGCGACGAAAGCTTTCAGGTCGTCGATGGAGCCATAGCTTGGGTTCGTCTGTTGGAAGTTGGTGGCTGCATAGGGGCTTTTGCTGGTGCCTCTTGGGTAGATAGGCATGAGCCAGACGATGTCGATGCCGAGTGTCTTGAGCTGCGGCAGCTGGGCCTGTGCGGCGGCGAAGGTGCCCTCCGCGGTGAAAGAGCCCACATTCATCTCATAAATCACCTGCTGACCTGCCTCATGTTTGGTTGTCGACGTGTTGATGACATCGACATAATCGTTTTGCGCCAGGGAGAAAGACAACTGGCAAATGATAAACGATAAGGTTATTAGGAGTCTTTTTGTCAGTGTAATCATTTTTATGTAGTTTTTAAAAAAGTAGGGCTGTCTGTTCTTCTCAGAGCAGCCAGCCCTTCACTCTAATTTCTAATTTGGACAGTAATCCGTGAATCGGATGATTACTGTTTTACGTAAACAGCGAAGCCCTTGGCTTCAAGAGCCAGAGGAGCAGCGGCATCGAGTGTCACGTCAGTGACTGCCGGTCCGTTGGCAATGCTACGGCTGTCGAGCCATTGCTTATAGGCACCCGACTCCAGTGAAGGAATCGTTGTCTCCACGTCGGCACCCACATTGAGCACCACCACCACGGGACCGCGGCGGTAAGCCACCACCTGAGCGGTATCGGTGTCGAGGAATTCGACCGGTGCATTGGCGGCCAGTGCGGGCTGTGTATGATGCAGCGCCACGAGGGTGCGCACGGTATGCTTCATCTTGTAATCCACCTGCTGCCACTTCACCTTTGCATCGGTAAAGTAGTTGAGCGTGTCGGGGTCGCCGATTTCCTGTCCCTGATAGAGCAGCGGCATACCGTAGAAGGTGAACTCGAGCACGGTGAGGGCATAACGGTTGTCGCCATAGAAGTCGCGCAGCGTATTGCCACCGTCGTTGTAGTTCTGGTCGTGGTTGGTGAGGTAGACCATACGGCGGTTTTTCACCTTGTCGGAGGAATCGAGGAACCAATTGCAGATAGCCTTGAGGGTGTCGCCATCGTTGCTGTCCTTGTACTTCCACGCCAGTGCGCTCTGGAAGTCCCATGCGTAGTCGTAGTCGAAGCCGCAGGAGTCGATGCGCACGTTGTCGGGATTGGTGATATCGGTTTCGCTGAGGAACTCGACTGTCTTGCCGCGGCTTTTCAGTTCGGCGATGATGTTCTGCCAGTAAGCCACCGGTATGGTGGGACTGGAGACATAGTCGCAGCGGAAGCCGTCGACATCACACTCGTCGACCCAGAATTTCAAGGCGCCGTTCATCTCTTCGACCAGGCCTTTGTCCTGATAATTGAGTTCGAACACATCGCCCCATCCGTGAGGATGAATCATCTCTCCGTTGGCATCTTTTGTGAAGTATTCAGGATGTTCCTTCACCCAGGGATTCTCCACTGCCACGTGGTTGGGCACCCAGTCGAGCCACACCTTCATGCCATGCTGATGGGCAGCAGCGACGAAAGCCTTCAAATCGTCTACCGTACCGTAGGCAGGGTTTACATCGCGGAAGTTCATCGAGGCGTATGGGCTATGCATGGTTTCGCCACGCGGATAGATGGGCATGAGCCAAATGATGTCGATGCCGAGAGTGTCGAGTCTGTCGAGCTGCTGCTGTGCGGCATTGAACGTACCCTCTTCGGTGAAGGCACCCACATTGAGCTGATAGATGACGCGGTTTTCGGGCGACACCGGTTTGGTGTTGTCAAATTCGGAACCACCCTTACCCGGGTTGCAGGCTGCGATGAGCAGCGCTGCAACGAGGGAGAGTGCAAAATACAGATTTTTCTTCATAGTCTATTAATTGGCCTTGAAGGTGTAACTCTTATTGGCTACGACCTCAGCGATATCCTGTTGTACGCCGTCGCCATCACCGTTAAGAATAAGGTGGTAGTTACCGCCGTCGTTGGGAAGCGGGAACACGAGTGTGCCGTTGCTGTTGGACGTAGGTCTAATGCCACGCCATCCGCCATAGATTTCACCGTCGCCCCAAGCATACATCATGGGGTTGGTATAGGTGTTGTTCTCAATTATCACCGTGTTGGGCGACTCTGTCCATGTGGTAGTCACATCGAAGAAGTGGCTTCCCTCGGTATAAACCTGAGGACCGTCGACTTGCGAAGTACCGTTGTCGTTGAGAATCAGGTTAAAGTTGCCGTTGGCAGGCAGCTCGAAGAGACACCATCCATTAGTGGTCACATTCACGGGTTCGGCACCCGGCCATCCGCCACAGGCTTCAGAATCGCCCCATACATACAGATGCGGAGCTTCATAGCCCACACTGTTCTTCACAGCAATGATTACTTTTTCAGCCACGGGTTGCGGTTCGGGAGTTGAGCCCCCACCCTGATAATCCTTGTCGATCACCTGATACGAAGTCTTGTCGCCATCCCAGATGCGGATATAGATGTCGTGGTCGATGTCAAAGCAGAGGTCATCACCTTCCCACTGCACGCCACCGTTGTTGTTATTGGGGATAAGGTGCAGGTTCAGACCCGTGTTGGCTTTACCCATATCGAAGTAAGTGTACGTATTGCCGTTGATGATCTGCGTGCCGGTGGGCTGCATGCCGGGCCAGCCGCCGAAGGCTTCGGCATCGCCCCATGCATAGAGTGCCAGGTCGGTCTGACTCGATTCATTCAGGATGAACAGAGCATAGCCGTCGTGCTCGATTTCGGGTTCGGGAATTATTTCCTCAACACCACTTGTAGTGACACGGAGGTAGATGTCGCGGTCGATGGTGAAGTTGAAGTCACTCAACTGTGCACCCTGTCCGTTGTTGTTGAAGATAAGATTCTCGTTCAAACCAGTGTTGGCAGCACCCATATCGAAGTATGTCCAATTGACACCATTCTTCTCCCACTGTCCTGTGGGCTGCATACCGGGCCATCCACCGTTCAGGTCGTTGACATCACCCCACATATAAAGTGAGAGTGCATCCCATCCTGTCTGGTCGTCGACATAGACGACGAAGCCATCGTGCTCAGGCTCAGGTTTCTCACCGTCGCTCCAGTAGTAGCTTTCCCAGCGCTGTCCCCAGATGTTGGTGAAAGTGCCCACACCGGGATTATCGTTATGAGAAGCGACTTCGCCATTGATATTGTACTCAATACCCTGATTGACAGAGTAGAAGCGGAAGCCGTCGGCCAAGGTCTTACCGTTGACGAATGCAGTGGGATCGAGGTAGATGCCCCATTTCTCGTTAGAGTTGGGAGCCTTCATCAGTTTATACTGCTCCAGTGTCTTTTCAGCATCCTCGGCATCGGTACCGTTGAATGCGCCCACGATGTAGATTTCGTCATCGGCAGTGGTGCCGAAGGGAGCGATGAACTCCAGCAGAATGCGGTCGGAACGTGTCTCAAACTGTTGACGTTCATGGTCGAACGTAATATCATCGTCGCTGGAACAGCTGCTCATGAATCCAGTGAAGGCAAGGAGCGCAAGAACCAGACTATATAATGTTTTGTTCATATTCTATAATATCTTTAATGTTATGTCAATATATCTGCTTAGTAGTTCGGATTTTGAATCAGACCAGGATTGACACCGATAGCCGACTGCGGCAGCGGGTACCACTCGTACTTACGGTCGCGTTTTGAAGGCAGTTCAAGTCCGGGCTCTGTGGCACGTCCCCAGAACCACCATTGTCCTTGCGTAAATTTGTCGAACCTGCGGAGGTCGGTGCGGCGGCGGTTGCCTTCGCCCAGATATTCCTTACCCCACTCAGAGAGCACCCAGTCGAGGTTGAACTCTTTGAATCCAGGACCCGGGATGCTGAGCGCACTGGTACGGTCGGAAGACCTGAAATAGCGCTGACGGATTCTGTCGATATAGTTCTTAGCCTCTGTGCTGTTGCCTTTGCGCATCTCGCACTCAGCCACATTGAGGTAAGCCTCTGCGAGACGGAACTGCACGTCGTCGATGCTCTTGAATCCACCGGCTTCATCATTGGGATAGAGAGGATATTTCACGAGGCGGACACCCGAGTTGGTCTCACCCCATCTGGGGCTCATCACGACCTCGAGGTCACGTCCCTGATTGAGGAAAGTACCTAATTGGTCGACATAGACGAGATCCTGTCCGTCGCGGTCGGCATCAGCCTTGAGCACATCACCAGTACCGAAGTTGGCTCTGATAGTACCTTTGAGGAACATACCCGGGCCATGGGTCTTGGTTTGCGTGTTGTAGACATAATTCTGCTTGCGGATGTCGCGGTTGTCGAAGCGCTCATAGGGAGCACCGAGTTTGTCGTTGTAGGGAGCATCGAGGAATGACTTTGCCCCAGTGGTACCACCTGTGGGGAGCACGGTACCCGAGTTGTCGAATGAAGGCACGAGGCAGACGCAGTTCCATGCGCCGATACCGTCGTATGACTGTCCGAAGTAGTCGGCATAACCATACCACATGCCCACCATTGTACGCACGTTGCAGACAGCGTTGGATTCGCCTTTACCATCTTCGGCAGCGAGTGCGAAGATTACCTCGGGGCACTTCACATTTTCCATGCTGTAGAGGTCGCGATAGTTCTCGGCGAGTTCATAGTTGCCATACACACCGCTGATGATTTCCTTGGAGAGGTTCTCGCACTCGTCGTAGTGATTCTCGCCGATGAACACCTCAGCATTGAGGAGCAGACGGGCTTTGAGCAGACGGTTCATAGCCTGGTTGGCACGGTTCACCATGGAATGGTTGGCATCGTCCTTCTTCAGTGCGCCGACCGACTCGTCGAGTTCCTGTGCGATGAAGTCGTAGATTTTCTTGCAAGAAGTGTTCCAGTCGGGGTCGGCAGTGCCCGGCACCTCGCTGGTAGCTTCAGTATTGAGAGGCAGTGCGCCACCCCAGAGTTCGAAGATGCAATAGTAGTTCCATGCACGGATGGTACGCACCTCTGCCACATACTGTGCGAGAGCAGCCTCTGTCATGCCGAGGCTGGAAGCCGACAGTCCTTCAAGGTCGCTAAGGAGCAGGTTTGCGAGTCCCACAGCGGTCCATGCGCCCGACCATGCGTTCTCGATGATCGTAGACTCAGAGTTCCAGTTGTGCCATGAGAGGACGGTTTTCATAGCCTCATCCCATCCCCACTGTCCACCGTTCCAGACACGCCATGTAATCTGGTCGGCAGGATATTCAGAGAGGTGGAAGAAGTTCTCGCCGGCGAGTGTGTTAGAGGTCTGTCCGTAGATGGCTGCCACGGCACCCTGCACACTGGCTTCATTCTGATAGTAGATGCTGGCATCGAGTCTGTCGTACACCTTCTCATCCAAATCGGTGCAAGCTGAGAGTACTGCGACGAGGCAGAAGGCACCGAATATCATATGCTTAAATGTAGTCATCATATTAGCGTTTTAATTCATTATTGATTAAATTAGTGGAAGCGCAGTGTTACACCGAGGCTGAACTGTGTAGCCTGAGGATAGGCGCTGTTGGAGTCGATACCCGGTGTAATACCAGTTGAGGTGACGATAGACGGGTCGTTTCCTTCGTAAGAGGTAAGCGTGAAGATATTCTTAGCTGTGAGGTAGACACGCAAGCTCTCGATGATTTTGCGGTCTTTGGGTATGAAGTTGTATCCAATTGTCACATTGTCGAGTTTGAAGTAGTCGCCGCTCTCGAGGAAGTAGCTTGAGATGATACCACCACCAGACTGTATGTCGCTATAGTCGGTGTAAGCAGTGCGGAGCACGTTGTCGGTACCGCAACCAATAAGGCCCATGCCATATTTACGCATATTGAAGATCTTATATCCCAATGCGCTGCGGAAGAGTGCGCTCAGATCCCAGTTCTTATAAGACAGAGAGTTGCTCCAAGAGAGGAAGTGCTTGGGAGCACCGTTTCCGATATTGCGTTTCCATGAAGGATCGGCCTGTGCAGCAGGCACTTTGTTACCGTCATTGTCATAGATAAGGAGGTTGCCGTTCTCATCGACACCAGCGTGCTCGTAGCCATAGAACTGACCAATCTTGCCACCCTCTTCTACGCGGAAGAAGTACTCAGAGGTACCCACACCAGGTTTCTGATAGAGGTCGAGATAAGCCATCTGATAGACATCGCTGGAAAGTTTGGAGAGTTTGGTGGAACCCATACTCCAGTTGACACCGGTGGTCCACTTCACAGGAGAGTTAGAGAGCACGTCGTAGTCGAGGCTGACCTCCACACCCGTATTCTTCGTGGTACCCACGTTGACGAGGATGTTGTTGTAGATGAAGGGAGGCTGCGGTGCGGTGTAGTTGTAGAGCAGGTCCTTAGAACGGCGGTCGTAGAACTCGATGCTACCACGGAGGTGGCTGTTGAGTGTCACGAAATCGACACCGATGTTAAATGCAGAAGATTTCTCCCATGCCAGGTCGGGGTTGGCGTTGAGCGAAGGAGCGTAACCGTTGATCCACTGATTGTTGATGTAATATGCGCTGCGTGTGCCATAGGTAGCGAGCGACATATAAGCATCGAAGTCGGAACGACCGGTGACACCATAGGAGATACGCGGTTTCAGGCTCTGGAACATAGAGAGTTTATCCTGAGCGAAGGGCGTCTGGGTGATTTCCCAAGCGAGAGATGCTGAGGGGAAGTTACCCCACTTGGTGTTGGCACCGAACTTGGTAGAACCTTCACGACGCATAGAAACCGAAGCGTAGAGCATGTCGTTGAAGTTGTAGTTGACACGTCCGAAGAAACCGATGAGTGTAGACTCAGAGGAACCGCCCCAGAGTGAAGCCTTTCCATCTTGGAGAGCCGTACCAGTACCGATGCCGTACCATGACATGCTGTCATAGACGAAGTCTTTGTTCTCGTTGCCACTTTGTTCCCACTTTGAACGTTCCCAAGAGTAACCGAGCACAGCCTTTACAGAATGCTTGTCGAGCGACAGTGTGTAGTTGATGAGCCATTCGAGACGGTTGGTCCACCACTTCTGGTAGTTGACGTTAGCACGTCCAGCATATCCGTTCCAGAAGGATTCGCTCGATGTAGAAGGAGTATAGAAGTTGGACTTCAGGTCGTTGTACTGCACAGCATAGCTGAGCGAGGTATTGAGCATGTGCTGCTCCATCTGCAGGATGTTGAGCTTCACATCGGTATTACCGAGCAGGTAAACGCGGTCGCCTTCGCTGACATTGTTCCTCAGGTCGTTGACCGGGTTGTGAATGTCGGTAGGAGAGTTGGGCTGATAGTAGGTGCCATCGGGGTTCTTCACGGGGATGGTGGGGTTCATGGTCAGGGCAGTGTCGAAAAGACCGTCGCTTCCCCAATCCTCATGCACTCTACGTCCGGAGAGAGAGGCATTGAACTGCACGCGGTTGTCGAGCACGCGCTGTTCGCCTACGAAGCGTGCGCCGTATTCCTCACGACCGCTGACGATGTCGAGACCGTTGCCTTTCTTGTAGTTGGTGGAGAGGCCGAAGTAACCATTCTTTGTAGAGCTGTCGATAGAGAGATACTGGTTCAGGTTGTAGCTGACGGGGCGGGTGATTTCATCCCACCAGTCGGTATCGCCACCGTAGTCCTGACCTCTGCGTGAACGACGGAACTCCTCAGTAGTGAGGATATCGGGTTTGGGTTTTGCCACGTTGAGTGCGATATAGCTATCGTAAGTGACGTTGGTGACACCCTGTGTGCCGGAGCCTTTCTTCGTGGTCACGAGGATGACACCGTTAGCACCACGTGTACCGTAGATGGCGGCGGAGCCGGCATCCTTCAGCACGGTGATAGACTCGACATCCTGTGTGGCGATGTTGCGCAGGTCACCACCGGCGATACCGTCGATCACCACGAGCGGTCCGTTGGAAGCGGTGAGCGAACCGGCACCACGCACCTGAATATCGGTCATGGCATTCGGGTTGGCATCGGCTGTGGAAGCCACGTTAAGACCTGTCACCTTACCAGCGATGAGCGCCATAGGGTCGCTTGCGGCACCCTGGTTGAACTGGTCTTTCGAAATCTGAACCACGGAGCTGGAGATCTCTTTCTTGGCCAGTGAGCCGTAACCCACGACGACCACCTCATTGAGCTGGGCCACGTCCTCGCTCAGTTGGATTTCCATTCCATTCTTCGCCTTCACCTCTTGCGGGTTGAAGCCGATGTAGGTAATGACCAGCGTAGTACCTTCCTCACATTGCAGTTGGAAGTTACCATCGAAGTCGGTGACGGTACCATTCGTGGTACCTTTCACCACGACGCTTGCGCCAATGGCACCTTCGCCCGTGTCATCCTTCACAGTACCATTGATGGTGGTCTGTGCAGAAATGGTCAGGAAAAAGAGCATTGAGGCGCACATAGAGAGCATACGTCGCATAATCACTTTCTTTTGTTCCATGTTACATTGCTTTAAGTTATTATTAATAGAGTTTAGTGAAAAAATGTCGTCAGGTTATTCTTTTACGATTCGGATGGCCGCGCCGCCGCTGCGTGCGAGGCGGAGGTGGAGGGTGGTCTGAGCGGTGACTTCCACCTGCCTGATGGTCATTTCATAGGGATTAGACTCGAAGTCGGCATTGGGACCGTCTTCATAGATGACAGCCATGTATTTGGCATCTTTGTCGAGGAAGCAGAGGGGGAGGTCGATCTGCCGGGCCTCCTCATTGGTGATGCTGCCCACGAACCAGCTGTCGCCACCTCTTTCTTTACGTGCGATGGTGACATAGCGGCCAATCTCGCCGTTGGGCACTATGGTGCGGCTCCATGTGGTGGGACATCTCTCTATGAAGGAGAGCGCGGGCTGTCCTTCGTAGTTCTCAATGGCATCGGCGGCCATTTGGAGCGGGCTGTAGAGCACCACGAACTCGCCCAGCTGCTTGGCCAGCGTAGAATGCGGGTGTGTGCCCTTGACCACCTCAGAGAAATTGAAGATGGCGGGAGTGAAGTCGGTAGGACCTGCGAGGCAGCGTGTGAAGGGCAGTGTGACCGTATGAGCCGGGGGATTTCCGCCGTTCACATCCCACGCATTGTACTCCTGTCCGCGTACGCCTTCCTGCGTCATCAGGTTGGGCCATGTGCGCTGTATGCCCGTAGGCATGGCAGGTTCATGGTTGTCTATCATGATTTGGTGTTTGGCAGCCGTCTCAATGACTTTGCGGTAGTGGCGAACACCATACTGCGACTTGGCCAGTTCCTTGCCGTCGAAGAGATGCCCCACATATCCCGTCTTGACGACGCGAATGCCCAGGTCGTGGAACCATGCGAAAGCCTGGTCCATCTCCTTTTCGAGCAGTTGCGTATTGCCCCAGGTCTCGGTATGGCCGATGAAACGGACACCCTTGCTGAGGGCATAGCGGCATACCTCATTGATGTCGAAGTCAGGATAAGACTTGAGATAGGTGATTTGCTCACCTTGTCCCCATCCGGGGTTCCATCCTTCGGCCAGCACGCCGCTGAAACCATGGCGTGCAGCGAAGTCGATGTATTTCTTCACATTCTCGGTGGTGGCACCATGTGTGGGTCCCATCTCCCAGGTGTTCTTCTTCTTATGAATGGACCACCAGATACCGATGTAACGACCCGGCTCAATCCAGGACGTATCGGCTATGCGCGACGGCTCATTGAGGTTGAGCATGAGTCTTGACGTGATAAGGTCGCCGGGCGTCTTACCTATTATAATAGTACGCCAGGGCGACTTCAGGGTACCCTTGGCATACACCTTCACGCCATTCTGCCAAGGAGTGAGGGCCGTCTGGAGGCAGACAGCATCAGCGAACTTGCCCGAGACATCTCCCCTACCCTTGACCGGCGTGAGGTTGATGCTTGCATAATCTTCGAGCGCAGCCTCATGGATGGCGAGGTAGAGCGAATCGTCGTATTCGACGGTGAGCGGTGTGCAAACCGTATCTTTCTCACTGAGCAGACTGGGCAAGAAGATACCCTCAAAATACTCGGTGCGGTTGGACGGAATGGACCATGCCTTGGCATCGTGTGCCAAGGCAATTTCAGTCAATTCCTCCTGAATACGATACTCCTTACTCTGATTATTCTGCGGAAGGATATAACGGAATCCTACTCCATCGTTGAAAACACGGAAAACGACGTCCATCCTACCTTTGGCGCCGGAACGCTCCTGCAGGCGGACAGTCACTTCGTTGTAGCAGTTGCGCACAGTCTCATCCTCACCCCACGGCTGAGACCAAGTCTCATCTTTGGAGTCGCGGCTTGTGCCTACTATTTTGACATCGTTACCCACTGTGCCCTCATTGAGCAAGAAGCCCAGATGCGAGGGGGCGACGATGGTCTTGTCGAGATACTTGACGGTGTAAAAAGGCTTTTTGGCCTTCACACCGACAGCGACCGTCACGGCGCCGTCGGGTGAACTAACCAAAACATCCTTTGCAATCACTGGTGCAAAGACCAAACAAATTAATATACTAACTAATAACCTAGATTTCCAAGAATCACTGTATGTCCTATTCATAGTTTAAATTATTAATGCTATTGCAAAATAACACATTTTATCCTGTAATTGCAAGGGGTACAACAGAAAATCAAAGTATTTAAAAT
>CAJONT010000190.1 GCA_905235975.1 uncultured Prevotella sp. | reverse complement strand
GTGGAGATGAAAGACTACGAAAAGGCACAGTGCGACCTCGATACCATCATACAGAAGTGGAGCAAGTATGCCAGGGCCTATGCCGTGAAGGCTGAGGTCTTCCTCATGCAGAACGACACCGTGAGCGCTGCCGAGTGGCTCGACAAGGCGCTCGACTTGGACCCCTACGACGGGGAGTCGTGGATGACAAGGGCCAACATCAGCCTCTCAAAGAAAGACTGGAAGGGTGCCGACGAACAGCTCAGCAAGGCCATCCACCTGAAGCCCAAGATGGTGAGCAACTATGTGAACCGCGCCTTGGCACGCCTGAACTGCAACAACCTGCGCGGCGCCATGGCCGACTACGACACTGCCCTCGACATCGACCCCAACAACTTCCTCGCCCATTACAACCGTGGTCTGCTGCGCATACAGGTGGGCGACGACAACAGGGCCATCGACGACTTCAACTATGTGCTGCAGATGGAACCCGACAACCTCATGGCCATCTACAACCGCGCCACGCTGCTGCACCGCACTGGCGACCTGCAAGGGGCCATCCGCGACTATACGAAGGTGATAGACCAGTATCCGAATTTCTGGATTGGACTGCAGAACAGGGCCGACTGCTACCGGCGCCTCGGCATGAAAAACCAGGCCGACCTCGACGAGTTCCGCATCTTCAAGGCACAGATGGACAAGCATGTGGGCATTCAGCCGCGATGGACGAAAGACCAGGCCCGCCAAACCCGCAAAAAGAGCGAGGTGGACATGAGCAAATACAACCAGATTGTGGTGGCCGACGAGGAGACCGTGGAGCATGAGTATGAAAGCGCCTACAGGGGAAAAGTGCAGAACAGAAGGCTCGAAATCGACTATATGCCCATGTATGTGCTCTCCTACATGCCCTACCTCAATGTGGTGAAGCCCTACCAGGTGTTCGACTCCTCGCTCGATGCCTTCAACCAGCATTCACGTCCCCGACATACCATCTACCTCACCTGCAATCCCAAGACGCTCGACGAGAGACAGACCAACGTGGTGTTCAGCCTGGCCGACTCGCTCAGCGCCGACATCCTCGCCACCGACGACCTGCAGAAGGCCAAGAGCCTCGCCCTGCAGCGGGCTGTCACCGCCCTCATGACGCAGAACTTCGCAGGGGCGGCGGAAGACTTCACCACCTGCATCGGCATCGACGACAAGATGGTGCTCGCCTATTGGCAGAGGGCGGTGTGCGTGGCCATGGAGAATGAGTTCTCCGCCGCACAGGGCATGGACTCGCAACTCAAGAATGCGGGTGCCCTGGCCGACTTCGACAAGGCGCTGCAGTTGGATCCCGACAATCCCTACATCCTCTACGACAGGGGCAACCTGCACATGGCACGCAGCGAGTATGCACAGGCCATCGACGACTACACACGCGCCATCGCACACAACGCCAACCTGGCCGAGGCATGGTTCAACAGAGGGCTTGCGCTGATACACAGCGGGAAAAAGGAGGAGGGCATGAAAGACCTCTCCCATGCCGGCGAATTGGGCATCTTCGGTGCCTACAGCATGATGAAGAAATTCTCCAAGTGACATTCTTCTCACCGACAGCCACTTTTGTAGGCCGCAACGGCGGCTTTTTCATAAAAATTGCGTAAGTTTGCACCGCATTTGCATACTGCATACAATAGAATCCTGAATATATAAAATAATTTGACATGATTAAAATCACTTTCCCAGACGGCTCCGTGCGTGAATATGCCGAGGGCATCACTGGATTTCAAATCGCTGAGAGCATTTCACCGGCACTCGCACGCTCGGTCGTGGCTTGCGGCGTCAACGGCGAGACGACGGAACTGAACCGTCCCATCCTGAGCGATGCAAGCATCGCACTGTACAAATTCGAAGACGAAGAGGGCAAGCACACTTTCTGGCACACCTCCGCACACCTGTTGGCAGAGGCCCTCAAGGAACTGTATCCCGGCATACAGTTCGGTTTCGGTCCTGCCGTGGAGAACGGCTTCTTCTATGACGTGATGCCCAAGGAGGGCGATGTCATCTCAGAGAAAGACTTCCCCACCATCGAGGCTAAGATGCACGAACTGGCCAAGAAAAACGAGCCCGTGGTGCGCCGCGAGGTGCCCAAGGCCCAGGCCCTGGAGGATTTCAAGGCCGACGGACAGGAGTATAAGTGCGAGCATATCGACCTCGACTTGGAAGACGGCTCTATCTCCACCTATACGCAAGGCAATTTCACCGACCTCTGCCGCGGACCGCACCTCGTGTCGACAGGTGCCATCAAGGCCATCAAAATCACGAGCGTGGCAGGTGCCTTCTGGCGCGGCGATGCCAAGCGCGACCAGATGACGCGTATCTACGGCATTACCTTCCCGAAGAAGAAGATGCTCGACGATTATCTCGTCATGCTCGAAGAGGCCAAGAAGCGCGACCACCGCAAGATTGGCAAGGAGATGGAACTCTTCATGTTCTCCGACAGGGTGGGCAAGGGTCTTCCCATCTGGCTGCCCAAAGGCACCGACCTGCGTCTGCGCCTGCAAGAGATGCTGCGCCGCATACAGAAACGCTTCGGCTATCAGGAGGTCATCACGCCGCACATCGGCAGCAAGAACCTCTATGTCACCTCCGGTCACTATGCCCATTATGGCAAGGACTCGTTCCAGCCCATCCACACACCCGAGGAGGATGAGGAATATATGCTCAAACCCATGAACTGCCCTCACCACTGCGAGATTTTCGCATGGAAACCGCGTTCCTACAAAGACCTGCCCCTGCGCATCGCAGAGTTCGGCACCGTCTACCGCTACGAGAAGAGCGGCGAGCTGCACGGCCTCACCCGCGTTCGCTCTTTCACCCAGGACGACGCCCATATCTACTGCCGTCCCGACCAGGTGAAAGGTGAGTTCCTTCGCGTGATGGACATCATACAGGCTGTATTCTCCATCTTCCACTTCGAGGACTTCGAGGCACAGATCTCGCTCCGCGACCCCAACGACCATGAGAAGTACATCGGTAGCGATGAGGTGTGGGCAGAGAGCGAGCAGGCCATCATCGATGCGTGCAAGGAGAAAGGCCTCAACGCCAAGATAGAGTATGGCGAGGCTGCCTTCTACGGACCGAAGCTCGACTTCATGGTGAAGGACGCACTGGGCCGCCGCTGGCAGTTGGGCACCATCCAGGTGGACTACAACCTGCCGCAGCGCTTCCAACTCGAGTACACCGCCGAGGACAACACCAAGAAGGCTCCCGTGATGGTGCACCGCGCACCCTTCGGATCGATGGAACGCTTCACCGCCGTGCTCATCGAGCACACCGCAGGACACTTCCCCCTCTGGCTCGCACCGGAGCAGGTGGCCATCCTGCCCATCTCGGAGCGCTTCAACGACTATGCGCGTGAGGTGGCTGCCTTCCTCGACGAACAGGGTATCAGAGGAGTGGTCGACGACCGAAATGAGAAAATCGGACGCAAGATTCGCGACAATGAGCTCAAACGCGTGCCCTACATGGTCATCGTGGGTGAGAAAGAGAGTGCCGACGGCCTCGTCTCCATGCGTCAGCAGGGTGGTGGCGAGCAGGCTACGATGAGCAAAGAGGACTTCGCTGCCCGCATAAAAGCTGAGGTGGAGGATATGCTCAAAGCCGCCGACGTAAGACCCAACGATTAAGCAGGGTTCTGTTAAGGTGTGTTCTATTAATTCTGAAAATTTTGAAGGCAGTGTTCCTTCGGTTTCGACATAATGAATAGAACCCACCTTAATTACAAAGCACACTCAATCCTATACCTAACATGCTGTTGGCCGTGAAAATACATGTTTTTCACGGCCAACAGTGGCTTTATATACAAAATGAAGACATTTTGACGTAAAAAAATATAGAAAAAGAAAATAAAAAATTTTTTCTTTCGGTTAAAACTTCGTAACTTTGCAGCCGCTTATCAAATACAGTTGAATGAAGAACGACAAAAATGCCAATCAATACCGCGTGAATGAACAGATTCGCGTCAGGGAAGTACGTATCGTGGGCGATGGCGGCTCTACCGTGGTGCCCACCCGTCAGGCGCTCGACATGGCCCGACAGCAGGGGGTTGACCTCGTGGAGATTTCCCCCAACGCACAGCCTCCCGTTTGTCGTCTCATCGACTATTCCAAGTTCCTCTACCAACAGAAGAAACGCCAGAAGGAAATGAAGGCCAAACAGGTGAAGGTGGAGGTCAAGGAAATACGTTTCGGACCCCAGACGGGCGAGAACGACTACAACTTCAAGCTCAAACATGCCAAGGAGTTCCTCACCGAGGGCAACAAGGTAAGGGCTTACGTGTTCTTCAAAGGACGCTCCATCCTCTTCAAGGAACAAGGCGAGGTGCTGCTGCTCAGATTCGCCAACGACCTCGAGGAATACGGCAAGGTGGAGCAGCTGCCACAGCTTGAAGGGAAGAAGATGGCCATCTTCATCGCACCCAAGAAAGCCGGCGTGGCAAAGAAGAGCCAGCAGAAGGTAGACCGAGAGAAGCGCGAAGCCGAAGCCAAAGAGGCAGCAAAGCAGGTACAGGAGACTGCCAAACCCGCAGGAGGCGGACTGCTGGCCAACGCCAAGATAAGTGAGGAAGCCCTCCGCAAACTCCAGTCGGATAACAACGAAGACTAAAACGTGCGTAACGCCCGGTATATGCGTTGCCACGATACATTTCAAACATAAAACAATACAAAACAATGCCAAAATTAAAAACAAACTCCGGCGCAAAGAAGAGATTTCGTTTCACCGGAACCGGTAAGATCAAGAGACATCACGCTTACCACAGTCACATTCTGACTAAGAAGACAAAGAAGCAAAAACGTAATCTGGTTCATCAGGCTATCGTGGATCCGTCCAACACCAAGCAGGTGCGCGATTTGCTCTGCCTCCGTTAACCCTAATGTTGAACATCTAAAGGAAGAAAATTATGCCAAGATCAGTAAATCACGTAGCATCAAAAGCTAAGAGAACCAGAATCCTGAAGCTGACCAAAGGTTACTTCGGAGCACGCAAGAATGTTTGGACCGTTGCCAAGAACACTTGGGAGAAAGGTCTTACCTACGCATACCGCGACCGCAAGAACAAGAAGCGCACCTTCCGCGCTCTGTGGATTCAGCGTATCAACGCTGCCGCACGTCAGGAGAATATGAGCTATTCGCAGCTCATGGGTGCCCTGCACAAGGCTGGTGTCGAAATCAACCGCAAAGTTCTTGCCGACCTCGCCATGAACAATCCCCAGGCTTTCAAAGCCATCGTCGACAAAGTGAAGTAACACATTTATTGTCAAAATACAAGAAACCGTACAAGCCACATCGCTTGTACGGTTTTTTGTATCTCCAGCAAATGCACTTCCTCAACGCCTCACCCGTAAACAAAAACGCCGACCTTAACATGGTTTAACGTCCGTTTTTTTTTGTTTTTGACACAATGATATTTAATTTCGTATTTATGGTAGGTTCTTTTCATTATGTCGAGGCGATTCCTGTCTTTTAGTCGATGGCAAAGTGTAAGTTTCAGAAGGTGTGTAGCGGGCTACACAAAAGGCTACGGGTAGGCGAGCTTGATCGGGAATCTGATGATACTTAACGCTTTACACCGATTAAAAGTAAAAAGCGACTGAAACGAAACCGATGGCCCCCCCGGCTCATCGGGATTTGCAATCCCGATGCCTCGAATATCAGGATTTGCAATCCGAAACCCCAACCCCATAAACCCTAACCCCTTGCCCCACTGCAAATTAGCTCCCCCTCTAAGATTAGAGGGGGAGCTAATTACCTTTGTGGGGGCGGTTGTGGGG
>CAJONT010000189.1 GCA_905235975.1 uncultured Prevotella sp. | reverse complement strand
CTGGACCGCTCACACCCACACTGAAACGTAAGTGCGGTGCCTTCGTCACCTTGCATAAGCGCGGAAGACTGAGGGGCTGCATCGGGCATTTCGGTGAGGATACGCCCCTGCATGAACTTGTGGCGGAGATGGCGAAGGCTGCGGCATTCGAGGATCCGCGCTTCACACCGCTGACGCGCGACGAACTGGATAAGTTGACCGTCGAAATCTCGGTGCTCACGCCCATGAGGCGCATTCACAGCATCGATGAGTTCCAGCTGCATCGCCATGGCATCTATATGCGCAAAGGCATGCGAAGCGGCACCTTCTTGCCGCAGGTGGCGGATGAGGTGGACTGGACGAAAGAGGAGTTCCTCGGCCATTGCGCGCGCGACAAAGCCGGACTGGGTTGGGATGGTTGGCGCAATGCCGAACTGTATGTCTACGAAGCCATCGTGTTCTGATGCAGGGTAGGGAGGCGAAATATTACCGGCGCTTGTCGGGCAAGGAGGTGGAGTGCTTGCTCTGCCCGCACCACTGTCGCATCGCCGACGGACGCACTGGCAGATGCAGGAGCCGGCGCAACCGCGAGGGAACGCTCTACAGCGAGGTGTATGCCAACCCCTGCGCATTGGCTGTCGACCCCGTTGAGAAGAAACCGCTCTATCACTTCCATCCGGGCACCAAATGCTTTTCCATCGCCTGCACGGGGTGCAACTTCAGGTGTCTCAACTGCCAGAATCATACCATCTCGCAGGTGCGCCCCGACGAGGTGGCGTATATGCACCTGCCGCCCGAGGAGGTGGTGGCGCTTTGTGTAAAGCACCACTGCCCGGGCATCGCCTATACCTATACCGAACCGCTCACCTATCTCGAATATGTGACCGATACGGCGCGTTTGGCGCACGAGCAGGGGCTGTGGAACATCCTCGTTTCGGCGGGTTATGTGTGCAGCCAACCGCTTCAGGATTTGTTGCCGGTGTTGGATGCCGCTAATATCGACCTAAAGGCTTTCGACGACAGGGTGTACCGTGAGGTGTGCGGCGGACAGCTCGCCGTGGTGCTCGACACGCTCGCTGCCATGCGTGACGCAGGGGTGTGGCTCGAAATCACCAACCTCCTCATTCCTGGTGTCAACGATGGAGCCGATGTCATTCGCTGCATGTGCCAATGGCTTGCTGCCAACGGGTTTGCAAAGGCTCCTCTGCATTTCAGCCGCTTCTTCCCGCAATACCGCATGCGCCATCTGCAGCCTACACCCCTCCACACCCTCCGAATGGCACGGCAAATAGCGCTCGATGCCGGCATCGAGCGGGTGTATTTGGGCAATGTGTGATTATTGCTACTTTGCCAATCGCGCTTTCCATTCCGACCATTTCATCTTATAGCCGGTCTGGTAGTTCTCTTTGACATACTGATAGAGCAGGGGTATCATCTCTATTTTCTCCTGACACAATGGTATCTTCCACTCTTGCTCGTCTGGCTCATTACCGGGATACATGATGAACTCGCCTCCCAACATATATTGGCGATAGATGATGTCGTGAAAGGATATCTGCGGGTTCTTCATCATGTCGTACAGTGCCATGAGCAGTGTGGTGCGCCCTTTGCCTGCCTTGCAATGAAAATGTAGCCAGGTGTCGTTGGGCAGCGTGTTGGCAAAGCTGATGAAACGGTCTATGTTCTGATCGCCGGGAAAAGCATGGTCGAGCAGGTTGAGACGCAGATAGCCCACGCCACGCTCACGGCAGGCCTCTTCCTCGGTCTGCACGTCGGTCACTTTCACGATGATGGGGTTGATAGGTACATAACCGTTTTTACTGCTGATGTCTGCCACTTCCACCTCTTGATTCATACAAGCATACATCTTTGTCCGCTCATTTTCGAGGGTTTGTTCCAAGGTCAGCCCAATGTTGGCCCAGTTTTGTTTGCCATAGCGCGACACCTGAATGCCGTTGAGTGTCCCGTGTGTCTCCGAACGCAAGTCGACGATGGTGATGCGACCGTTGTGTATCTTCCTCAGCTCAGCAAGCAGACGGTCGAACTGCAAACTGGAGAAGTTGGCACTGGCACTGGCCTTCATCCGTTCCAGCCCGTCGCGAGAGGGAATGTAGGATGGATCATATCCCGATTTCTCGTCAAACTTGGTAAATTCACCATAGCATGTGCGAAAGTTGAGCGGCATCTCATCGGTGTTGAGACACTCTAAGCGCCAGCCATAGAAGGCATATTGTGCACAATCGCTTTCAGAAATGTGGTCACGCTCGTTCGAGGCAAACAGATAATGATACGCCTCCTCTTCGTCATCGTCTGAACACGAACAAAACACGCCTGTCGTCATCAATGCGACGAGGGCAAGATACACCAAGAAAAGATTTCTTCTAAGTTCTTTCATAATCTACAAGTAAAAAGTCTGATTATTTTCCTATTTATTTTCCCCCTCCTTCTTTCTTGAACACAAAGTTACAACTAAGCGTGAATATCTGAAAGAAAATCAACAAATTTCTTCCAGATTCACCAATTTTCTTTGACATTCTCCCCCAATCCCCTCAAAAAAACTCCTGCCACCGTCACCCACCCCAAACCACAATCACCACTCCTGCCCCCAGCACCACCGCCCCTTAGTCCCGTATGTTGCGACCATGTCGCAACACAATCCACCACCAGCAATCCCCCCACAAAAAAAAGAAGAGGATGCCCTCCAAAAGGCATCCTCCTCTCATCTTATAATATCTCTTTATTATGCCTCAATGGCAGCCACGCCAGGAAGCACCTTGCCCTCAATGGCCTCCAGCAGGGCACCGCCGCCGGTCGAAATATACGACACCTGGTCGGCCATGCCGAACTTGTTGATGCAAGCCACAGAGTCGCCGCCGCCTATCAGCGAGAAGGCACCGTTGGCAGTAGCCTCGGCAATGGCGTCGGCAATAGCCTTCGAACCGCCGATGAAGTTGTCGAACTCAAACACGCCGGCAGGACCGTTCCACAGAATGGTCTTGGCGCTGCGGATAGCCTCGGCAAACATATTGCGGGTCTCAGGACCGGCATCCAGACCTTCCCAGCCTTCGGGAATGTCATTGGCGGGGCATACCTGGGTGTTGGCATCGTTGGCAAAGTTGTCGGCAGCGATGCAGTCGGTACCCAATACCAGGTTCACATTATTCTCTTTGGCCTTGGCAATCACGTTCAGTGCCACGTCCAACTTGTCGTCCTCGCAGATGGAGTTGCCAATCTTGCCACCCTGTGCCTTGGCGAAGGTGTAGGTCATACCACCGCAGAGAATCAGGTTGTCTACCTTGCCCAGAAGATTCTCGATGATTCCAATCTTGGTCGATACCTTCGAACCACCCATGATGGCGGTGAACGGGCGCTTGATGTTGCTCAGCACATTGTCCACGGCGGTCACTTCCTTCTCCATCAGCAGACCCAGCATCTTGCTGTCCTTGTCGAAGTACTCGTCTATCACAGCAGTCGAGGCGTGCTTGCGGTGTGCGGTGCCGAAGGCATCCATCACATAGCAGTCGGCATAGCTGGCAAGCGTCTTGGCAAACGCCTTCTGGCTGGCCTTCATGGCTTTCTTGGCATCGTCGTAGGCGGGATCGGTCTTCTCAATGCCCACGGGCTTGCCTTCTTCCTCAGGATAGAAGCGGAGGTTCTCAAGCAGCAGCACCTCACCGGCCTTCAGTGCGTCGGCGGCTTCCTTAGCCTTGGCGCAGTCGGGGGCAAACTGTACGGGGGTGCCTAAGGCAGCGGCCACGGCATCCACAATCTGACCCAGCGAGAACTTCATGTTCACCTTGCCTTTGGGCTTGCCCATGTGCGACATGATGATGAGGGCGCCGCCGTCGGCCAATATCTTCTTCAGAGTGGGAAGAGCACCGCGAATACGGGTGTCGTCGGTTATCTTACCATTTTCATCGAGGGGCACGTTGAAGTCAACGCGAACGATAGCTTTCTTTCCAGCAAAATTGAAATCGTTGATTTTCATAAAATTTTCTCTGTTATACGATGTGAATAAAAATTACTCTTCTAACTTGCAAAAATAAGAAAAAATTATCTTTCTGCTACATTATTCGCACTTTTTTAAGGTATTTTTCAAAATACCACGCTTTAGGGTCACTCTTTTGCTTTCCCCAAAGGCATATAGTATCTCAATTTTACCCCTTCTCGCCGCGACAGCTCGCCGGGGTTGCTGCCGGGCTTCCCTTCGGGCACCGACAGGTTGCGCTGCCCGTAGAAGGATTGCCAGTAGGGGGGTATCGCTCCGCGCTCGTCGCGGAAGGTCATTGGCACGGGGGCGAAGAGGGAATGCCCCTCGCGGTCCACATACGACAGCAACACCAGTTCGCTGCAGTATATCTCGCGGTCGCCCTCACTGTAGGTGAAGTCATAGGGCTTGCCCACATACTGCAGTGCACGCGCTACCGTGCCTTCTGTCCACACACCACGCACACGCCCTGACACATAGTAGCCGGGCTCGGCAAGCAGACTGTCGAGTGGGGTAGTGGTCACACCGTCGTATACGGCCTGTATGGCGCGCGGGGCGCCGTCGCTGTCGGTATAGTAGATGGCCACATGGTCTATGGCGAGGGTTGAGGTGCCGTGGGTCACGGCGGTGATGGCGTTGCCCTGCTCGACCACGTGGAAGAGCAGGTCGCCGTCGTGCAACTGCCCCACGTCGTGCAGGGGACGCAGACTCTGACAGCTGCTCGTGCACAACCACAGCAGGGCAAACAGCCACAGCAGTTTATCTGACCACCACTTTCTTGCCATCTTGTATGTAGACGCCTTTGTGGGGCTGACCGCCTTCCATGCGCATGCCGTTCAGGTTATAGAGGGTGCCGCTTGTCGTCGTGCTGGTCTGCGGGGTGCTGATACCGTTTTCCTGGGCAGCGGGCATGAAGATGACTTCTCCCAATGTGGGGTCGTCGTACTTGTGGTACACCACTTCTTCTATGTGCTCGCTGTCTTGCACAGCCACGTTCCAGGTGTTGCCCTGGGCGTACACGGTGTTCACGCTGTTGTTGTATAGGTCGTAGAGCTGACCGTTGAAGCCGTTGTCCACAAACACGTTGCCGCCGGCGTTGTAGTGCTCGTCGCTCTCTTCTACGTCGGTCCTGCCTATGTTCACGTCGCCGCAGCCTATCACCGTGATGCCCCAGAGACTGCGCTCTATGCGGTTGCCGCTCGCATATACGGTCTGCATGTAGTAGGGGTCGTAGAGGCTGATGGCGCTGCCGCCGTTCATCGGGTTATCCTCGTAGCAGTTTTCTATCAGCTGGTTGTTGAGTATGCGCACGTCCATCACGCCCATCGTGGTGATGCCGTAGCGGTTCTTGGTCACCTCGCAGTTGGATATTTCCACATGCATCCCGTCGTAGCCGAACCAGTTGGCCACGGCAATGCCGCCCACCATGTTGTTCGCGGGGTCTCCCTCTATCGTACAGTCGGTGATGCTCACTTCCGAAGCCGCGGTCACGTTGATTTGCGGAATGTTGCCGTTGGCCTGCGAGTTGTGATAGAACTGGCAGTGCGCAATGGTGACGGGGCAGAAGAAGTTGGCGGCACCGCCCACGGCGGCTTTCATGCAATCTTCGAAACGGCAGTCGCTGATGTGGAACACGGCACCGTCGGAACCTAAGAACAGGGCGGCCGACTGCGTGCCGTTGTGCTGGGTGAAGGTGCAGTCGCTCACCTCCATGCCGGTGCCGGAATAGTTGCGCAGTCCTACATACGCAAAGTCGAGCCCTGACACGGGGGTCGTGCTCACCTCGTTCTCCACCGTCACACCGAAGCAGCTCTCGCTCTCTCCATCGCGTGTCAGCAGGGTGCGGGCTTCCACAGCCTGCAGGTCGGCCTCGCCTTGTATGAGCAGCTCCGCCTCGTCGCCGAAACGCACTTCTGCTCCTTCGTCAATCTTGAAAAGGTCGCCGGCTGATATGGTGTCGCAACCGTTCACGGTGTATATGTTGCCTTCTTTCGTCACGCTCGACCCCGGTGTCTGGGAGAGCTTCTCAAAAGAGTAGGTGGTGCCGTCGCCGGCTGTCTTGATGCCGTCGGCCATAAGGGGTGTCGCTGCCATAAGGGCAAGCGCAATGATTGTAGTCTTTTTCATCGTTCGTTGTTGGTTTGTTGCTTTAATATGTCCTTTTTCGGGCGTTTCCTGGGAGATTTCCCTTAAAGGTCATGCAAAAGTAAACATTATTATCGAATTTCACGCCTTTTTTCCGTTTTTATTCACTATCTTTGTAGCCCAACACGTAGCGGTGGGCTATGGCTTTCATCTACTAACAACCTCGTTTCTATATGCAGCAATACGATTATCTCATTGTCGGGGCAGGTCTTTTCGGAGCAGCCTTCGCCTATCGGGCTAAACGCATGGGACGTAAATGTCTCGTCATTGACAAAAGAACACATCTGGGGGGGAATCTCTACTGCGAACACGTAGCGGGCATACAGGTGCATAAATATGGGGCGCATATCTTCCATACCGACAACAGCGAGGTGTGGAAGTGGGTCAACGACATCACTCCCTTCAACCGGTTCGCCAATTCGCCTTTGGCTTTCTACAAGGGAAAGCTCTTCAACCTGCCCTTCAATATGAATACCTTCTATCAGATGTGGGGGGCGCTCACGCCGGAGGAGGCCATGGACATTCTCGAGGAGCAGCGGCAGGATATCTTGCGCAAAATGAAGGAAGAGGGGGTGCAGCAGCCGCGCAACCTCGAGGAGCAGGCGCTCTCGCTCGTAGGACGCGACATCTACGAAACGCTCATAAAAGGATATACCGAGAAACAGTGGGGGCGCAAATGCAACCAATTGCCGGCTTTCATCATCAAACGTCTGCCCGTGCGCCTGGTCTTCGACAATAACTATTTCAATCATGCTTACCAAGGCATTCCCATGGGGGGATACAACCGCCTCATCGGGGGCTTCCTCGAAGGGGTGGAGACACGCACAGGCATCGATTTCTTCTCGTTGCAGCGCCAATGGGATGAGGCGGGGCAGGTGTATCGCATCAGCGGTGACCAAATGGAGGTTTCCTGCCGGCAAATCGTGTTCACAGGACAGCTCGACGAGTTCTTCGGATTCTGCCTCGGGCACCTTCAGTACCGCTCGCTAAGGTTTGAGCATGAGACGTTGCTCGTGTCCAACTACCAGGGCAATGCGGTGGTCAACTACACCGACGCGGAGGTGCCGTATACGCGCATCATCGAACACAAGCATTTCGAATATTTTGGACAGCAGGTCTACGACTTGCCGCACACCGTCATCTCACGCGAGTTCAGTACGGAGTGGAAACCGGGCATGGAACCTTATTATCCCGTGAACGACCAACTGAACAACGCCCTCTGCCAGCGCTATCAGGCGCTCGCCCAGCATGAGAAGAACGTGATTTTCGGGGGACGCCTCGCCGAATACAAATATTACGACATGGCACCCATCCTCGAAAAAATACTGGCTTTGGATATCAGATAGGTCAGGGCGTGGGAGACAGTTCTGAAAGGGCTTTCTTCACTGCGCTGCGGAAGAACTCGCCACGCGCCAGTTTGTCGCTTACCTCTCGCACCTTGGTGCGCATGGCCGATAGCTGTTCTTCTTCAATGTGCGAAAGCAGACTGTTCAGCTCTTCTATGCTGTGGATGCTCAGGCCAATCCCTTCTTTCTCCACCAACGGGGCAAGTGCCGCATCGGCCCAGATAATCACGGGCATGCCGGCGCGAAGGTAGAACGACACCTTGTGCGGACTGTTGTAGCGCAGGTACTCGCCGAAGTTGCCCGTGCAGCTGTCCAACGAGTCGCCGTCCCACACGAAGCCGAACGAACCCTCTGCATGCGCGATGAAATCCTCGGCGGGCATAAAATCATGAAATACAATCTGCCGACTGTCTTTCAGCGTGGGCAGACCGGAACGGTTGCCGTAAATGTGCAGTTGGTAGCCTTTTATCACATCGGGCAACTGGAGAATGAAGGCGTTCTTGCGCATGGCAAGCGAACCGGCATACACCAGGATGGGCTCACCACCTTGCTTGTCGTGCTCGGCTGAATGCGTGCTTTGCGAACGGTAGTCGAACAGACCGAGGGCGCCAAGGGAATGGGTGAAGCCGTGGGCGTGGAGCCATTCTTTCATCACTTCGTTGCTGGCTATCACATAGTCGGCGTGCATCAGACGGCTGATTTCTTTCTCCACGGTCAACTTCTTGCGGCGCATGGAGCCTAAGTCGTGTATCAGTGCGATTACGTGGGCACCGCGCAGGTGCGCCACGTTGCAGATAAAGCTGAAGTATTTCTTCACAGGATATTGCAGTACAAGGGTGTCGTCTTTGCGCACGCGCAGGCAGTAAATAAGGATTCCCGTAAGGTCGAGCACGAATTTCACCACCTTGTTGTTGTAAAAGGTTCGGTGCAAACCAAGGTTCTTGGCTCCCATCTCCACAAGGGTGTCTTCGTTGTCGGTCTTGGCTTTGTTGCCGGCGCCATCCACACCACGGTAGTTGTGCGATATGTAGCAAAGGCGTCCCTTTTTTCTCTCTTTTGTTTGCATAATATACAAAAGTATAACAATTTGCGGAATTCTCAACACCCTCCTCTCATTTTAACTTTCTTTATCCATTTCAACCCCCAGTAGCTACTCAGCACCCCCCTGTTTAAATGTATATATTTGTGCCCAAGTTCAAGATAGAAGTGCAACTATTGAATGAGGAAGGAAGGATGTTCCGTGGGGGTTGGAAGCCTCTCGGAGCGTAGCGGAGAGGGCTTCCAACCCCCACGGAAACGCCCGTTTCAACAGG
>CAJONT010000188.1 GCA_905235975.1 uncultured Prevotella sp. | reverse complement strand
TCAAGGTGTTCGACGACAGCCAGTTCGACAGCAAGAACTTCAATTTCCAACTCACCCTCGGTTATAAATTCAATCTCTAATCTCTATTATCAAATCTCTAAAATCAAAATAGAAAAAAGGTATCCCCCAAAGGATACCTTTTTTCGATATGGAGCATATCGTGCGCCGCCTGCTCTTCTATTCGTATTCGAGGGCAAAGCGTAAGTTTAAGAAGGCGTGTAGCGGGCTACTTCAGATGGGCTTGTCTGCGGTGTCCTGTTTGTAAGTATTTCGTAACAGAAGGGGTATTCACAGGTATGGCCGTGAAGCGAGAGAGGGAGGATGCAATCCGTACTGCGGCAGGGCGTGACGTATGGCTGCAGCACATGGCCGAACACATTGTAGGCATTGAGCTGCCTGTCGCAGATGGCATACTGCACCAGAAACACATAGCGGTGGTGCGGGTGGCTCTGCATCAGGTGGGCTATCCTTGCGGCCAATTGTTCTGTGAACTGTGCACTCAGGATGGAGAAGAAGAAAGAAAAGTTGAACACGATGAGCGAGGGCGCTTCGTGCTCGCTTGCCGGCCACTCTTTTTCCAGTTCTTCCCACGAGGGGAGCAGACGGTGGTGCAGCCTGTTGCCGAAGACACCTGTCAGCAGGGCTTCACCTTTTTCCCTCATGGCAGCCGACGGGTCGATGCCGGTGTATCGCATTCCGGGAACCTCGTCGAGCCATCGGCCGGCGAAGGCCAGTCCGCAGGTGGCAGGTCCGCAACCTATGTCCACCATGTGTACACGTCCTTCCCTTTCGTGTATGTGTGTGCGCAGCCAGGGAGCAATGTGCGTGAGCATCGTCTCATGGCAACTGTAGTGCAAGCGCATGACGTAGTGGCAGTAGACGAGCACTTGCTCCTGGGGGGTGAGGACTGGCGCCGGGATATGGTGCGGATGGTCTTGACGGGTGCGCCCGTAGCCTATAGCCTCAAGGTTGGCATGTAGGTCACGGCCCAGTATCACTTCGGGCCATTGTGTCCTGGCGTCCTGCCTGACAGGGGCTGTGACCAATTGGTTGAACGCATCTGCCAGTGGTTGCTCCAAGGCATAGTTCACCTGACCGAAGTCAAGGTCGGATGTCCGCTCTTCCACGTCGAAATTGCCCTCTGTATAGGAGGTCAGGTCTGTCTGCACATAGCCGTGCCTGTGGCGGATGAACGCCATCAGTTTGTAGAATGTGAGGTTGTTGGCCAGCAGTTCGGCATTGCCGAACATCACCAAGTGCTCACGGGCGCGTGTCATGGCCACGTTGAGCTTACGGTCTATGATGCTGCCGTCTTCTTCGAACACATGACTGGTGAGGAAGTTGAGCTGGTAGTATTTCTGTATGGTGAATCCATAGAGTATGTAGTCTCTCTGACTGCCTTGGTAGCGCTCCACCGTGTCGATGGTGATGTGGTGGAGTGTGTCGATGCCGCTTTTCTCGATATGTTTCCTTATCTCGGCTATCTGGTTGCGGTAGGGCACGATGATGCCTATGGCTTTGTCGGGGCAGAAGGGGATGCCGTCTTGCTGGTACAGCCGATAGATTTGCAGCACTGTGGCAGCGATGGCCTGTGCCTCGTGTGTGTTCACTTTGTCGGAAGGACTGTTTTCCGGCGGGGTCACTGCCACGAAGGCGATGCGGCGTGTGGTGAGCAGGTTGGCAATGCCGTTGCCGCTGGCGGGTTGCGAGGGCAGCACGGTAAGCTGGTGGTCGAGGGGCACCACCTGCAGCTTGCCCTGGTAGAAGGTGTAGTTGGGGAAGTCGGCTATGTCGTGGTGCATGCGGCCTTGTTTGGTGAGCATGTAGACCACGTCGGGGTTGTCGCGATATTGCCGCAGCAGTCTTTCAAAGAGCGATAGCCGGCAGTTGGTGAGGTGGATGGCTTTCAGTTGGGCGTTGTCCACCGCCGACTCCCGCTCTGTCTGCTGCACCACGGCGGGTAGCTGTTTGTGGTCGCCAATGAACACCAGTTTCTCGATGGCGCTTGTCCCGTCTGCCGCTGTGGCACTCAGGATACCTGCAAGGTGGGGCTCCAATATCTGCGAGGCTTCATCGATGATGGCGAGGCTGAACTTTTTTATTTTGAACAGCTCAGTTTTGTTGCTGAACGCTGATGTGGTGCCGGTAAAAATGCGTGTGCTTTGCAGGAGCCTGAGCAGGGCGTTTGTATTGCCGCAGGTCTTCACCTTGGTGTCGAGCATGTAGGGCAGACAATTCTCGTCGCATGAGTGCTTGCTTCCGATGCGCAGGAAGTCGAGACCTTCTTCTGTCAGTTTGCTGCATATCTCATCCACGGCGCGGTTGGTGTAAGAGAGCAGCAGTATGTTTGCTTCCGGGGTCATCAGCTCCTCTTTCAGGGTGTTCATCAGTCCGTAGGAGGTCTTCCCAGTGCCCGGCGGACCGATGATGAGGAAGAGGTCCTTTGCCTGCCGCACCTTGAGCGACAGTGTGTTGAACTGACCGTAGTCGCCACGCAGGGTGAGGCTTTTGTCGCACCTGGGTTCCCGCTGCAGCAACAGCAAGTCTTTGCGCGCTTGCGGTGCCGAAAGGAAGGCGTGCATGCCGCGGTAGAGGGCACTGAACGATGACTCGAAGAAGTCGTGCTCGATGGCCCATTTCCGGTGGCCGCGGTGCCAGAACACATGGGCATTCACCTGTTCGGCGCGCAGGCTGAGCACAATGGTGTCTTCCCTTATCTCCTTAATGGTGGAGCGGAAGACCATCGTTTGCCGTGCATCCGGCTCTTCGCCCTCCTCATAGGGATAGAGAATCACGATGTCGCCGGTTCTGAAATTGGAGATGTCGTTGTCTGGCCTTTCTGTGAACTGCAGCGTCACTTCGTCTACCCTCTCCCGGCTGTCTACGGCAGGTTGCAGCAGTTCCAAGTCGGCATAAATATTGCCGGCTTGCAGTTTCTCTTCCAGCGTGCTGTGCCATTTGTCGGCAAAACCGGAGTTCTCCTTGGTTTGGTTGCCCACCTTCGCCATCAGGTGCTCGGTTTCGATGAAGGTGAGAAAACGGTAGTAGTAGGCCAGTTCCAAAGGAGAGGCACGGTGTATGGGCTGCAGGATTGCTTCTATCTGTTTCCGCTGATAGTCGTTCCATAACCGTCCCGAAGCCCCTTTTATGTTGAGCCGTTCGGGGGTGAGTTGTCCCAGAATGTCGATGTGGCCTTGTGTATAGTCGAATTCGGCTGCTGCAATCTCATTTCTCACCTTCATGGCGGTGAAAATCAGTTGGGGTGCAAATCCCAAGCCGATGAGCCCGTCGCGGTATTTCGAGTAGAGGAGGAAGGCATGCAGGTTGCGTCCGTTCTTCTCATACTGCGCGCGGTAGTTGTATCTGAGCAGCAACATATAGAGCAGCAGTTGCACATAATGCTTTTCTTGCTGTACGGGCGTGTCGGGACCCGGTTGCGGAAAACCGCCCTTGCCCGATTTCTGCTCAATCACCACTTTCTGGTCCAGGTGCAGGAAGTCCATGCGTCCCTGCAGTCCCAGCATCTCCGAGAAGAAAGAAGGTTCTACCATGATGTCGGTGGAGTTGATGCGTATAGCGTCGTTTTCCAACAATTGCGGCAGTTTCTCCTTCAGCAGACTGTGTATGTGCTTCTGCTGCACTATTGCCTGCTCATGGAAGTCTCTGTCCAAATCGGTGCACAGCAGGTCGAGGGCGAAGCTTCCGAAAAACTTGCCTATGCTCTCTTTGTAGGTGAAGGTCTCGGATTGGAGTGCCTCGTCCAAGAATTGGCTGGCCAGCTTGCCCAAGAGGATGGCGGAGGTGTTGGCGGAGGCATTGACCTTCTTGATGAGGCGCACGAGGTGGGAGTCGGCATAGTTCTCGAAGCATTCCGCCACGGAGGAGATGTCGACGAGATAGTCGGGTTCCACCACTATCAGTTCGGCATAGAGCACGCCGTCTTTTTCAGTGGGGCGCACTATGTTCAGCTGGCGTCCTGCCTTCAGCAGTCCCTGCAGGTAGCGCCAGTCCCAGTCGGTATAGACAGCATGGGCGGATGTGCCGCCATAGAACACTTTTACCTCGCGGGCGTCTTCGGTGTCAGCCTCGGCATAGACATAGGTGTCGTCCCAACGGTTCACAATCACCCGCAGGCATTCCGTCTTTATCTCCCTGCGCTCATGTTTGCGGTCGGCGGGGAAGTGTATTTCGAGCAGGCTCGGTACAGGAGTCTTGTAAACGAGTGCCACAAACTGGCACACGGCTTTCCAGTCGTGCATGAAATTGTCGGCCAACACCTCTTCGTCTATTTTCGCCAGTTCTTTCATCCGCACACGGGCCTCGTTTACCACGGCGCGCAGTTTTCTGGAAGCCTTGTGTGCTTTCAGCAGATAGTCGGCTTTGGCGAAAGAGCCGCTGAATCGCATGCCGGGGATATCGGTCTTCAAGTCAAGGCATTTATGGAAGATTCTGCTGAGCATAAGATAGGCTTGCCTGTGGTCAGGTCGAAGCCGCTGGCATGTTTGCAGTTGGTCGAAAAGGTTTGTGCCCACTTCGGGGTCGTAAATTTCGTGTTGAGGCATGGTAGGGTTTTTGTATATGGCTTTGTATATGGCCTGCTTGCTTTGTGGGGTGCAGCCTATTTTATGCAAAAATAGTGTTTTTCTTACAAATGCCACGC
>CAJONT010000187.1 GCA_905235975.1 uncultured Prevotella sp. | reverse complement strand
GCTTTGGTGCGCAATCCTTCGTAGGCATTTCTGATGATGGGCGTGTATTTTTCGGCGGGGATAAGCCCTCGGTCGACGCAGCGTTGCAGCAGATAGGTGAACATGCCGCTGCCCGATGTCTCGTTCCAGTTGCCTTCATCGTTTTCACGTTGCACCACCTGGCACCACAGTCCTGTTCTTTTGTCCTGATGTTTTGCAAGTCCCTCGCACAGACCGACGGTGAGGCGTTCGAGTTCCGCTCTCGACTCATGGTTGGCAGGCAGAAAATCGAAGACGTCGGCCAAAAGCACAGCCACCCATCCTAAGCCCTCGCTCCACACGTCGGTGGAGTGGCTGTCGGCATTGCTTGCCCAAGGAGCATGGCCCTTCGGCGACCATCCATGATAGAGCAGTCCGTCGTCGGTGCCGCAGAGACGGAAGATGCCCCGTATCTGCCTCGCCACTTCATTGAAATCCTCGGGGTGTTGCATTGTCTTTGCGTAGCGTGCCAGAAAGATTTGCCCCATGAACACGCCGTCTACCCATACCTGTGCAGTACCACGGTTGTGCAAGAACATACCTTCGGCGGTTCGCGGATAGTCGTCAAATCCATGGCGGATGGTTTCGGCGGCACGCGCATATCGTGAGTCACCTGTCTGCTCGTACAACAACAGACAGGCATATCCCGGCAGGAAGTTGTCCAGCGCCCCGGGATTGAAGTTGGGTACGGAGCCGTCGGCGCCCACATTCTGATCCACGAAGCGTCGCACATAATCCAGATAGCGTGCATCGTTGGTGAGTCGCCACAGCCGTTCCATGGCAAACAAGACGTAGCCCGACTGCCAAGTGAAGTGGTTGCGGTCTCTCCCCCACCGTATGACATCTGGATCAGGAAAACGGTCGATAAAACTGCGAGCCGTCGTTTCCGACAGCTGGGGACGTTCGCGCTGCTGTGCCACCATGCAACAAACACCCAGCACGGCAGCCACAAAGAATGAAAAAATACGTTTCATTCGGCAAATTTATAAAAATATTTTGCAATCAGGAGGAGAAAGAGGTTTTTTCTTTCTTTTTCCGTGTGGGAAATTTCGGTATCGAGAGAATCGATGTTTTGAGGCGTAAGAGATTACAGCGCGGAAGTCTTCTTCTCGGAGATGGGAATCGGATAAGAAAGCACCAGTTGGGTGTAGTCGGCTTTGAGGAAGTGCGCCTTTACGTCGAACCCTAAGGAAATGTTGCCCAATGATGGGAAAGTATAGCGTAGACCGATGGTTTCATAGTAGCGTTTCTCCACCGACTTGGCCCTGTTGCCCATTTCGCGGAAGAGGTAATAGCCAAGCGAAGCCTTCATGGAGGCATTGTGGTAGAACATCTGACGCTTGAAGGAGAGGCCCACCGACCAAGGACTGTGCTTGTCGGTATAGCCTTTCTCTTGGTCTCTTTCCTTAATACGGTTGGCATACTCACCGTAGTTGACATCCACGCCCACCCCCGAAGCATTGCACAGCGAATAGCGGTACATAAGGTCGGCCTGTGCCGAATAGGCCATATAGAGATGGAAATGTTCGGTCTTGAATCTCGGGTCGTCAACGGGCAGTTCATTCTGCGTCATGTTCCAGTCCTCCTCCAAGGTCTTCGCCCCCACGCCTGCCGAGACCTCGGCATACAGCCTTTTCTCGTAGGGCTTTTTCACCTTGGGACCCTTGTTTTGCACCACCTCTTCATAGTAAGGCACATAGGAGATGCCGATGGAAGGACCGACTAAATTGGCACCCTTGTTGGGACGGTTAAGTGCGCCGTTGCTGAGGTGCCAGAAATCCAATCCTCCCTTCACTATAAAGTCGGGTGCGAAGCGGTAAGACAAGTGCACTCCCGCGCCGAAGAAGAAGAGGAGTCTCGACCCGATGAGTTCGTTGTCGACACAGTAATGCTTGTCATATTTTTTATGACTGTAGGAGGGTCCAATCAGCACCGAGATGTCGGCCATCCACCGTGGGGTGCGGAACAGCGGTCTTGTGAAGAAACCGTAGAACGACCATGTGTTGCCCACATAGGAGTCGTAGTCGACCACATCGGGCCAGTCGTAGTCGGGCAAGCGGTGGAAATAAATACTGTTGTTGATGGCATATTTCACTCCCACGCCCAGCGACATATAGTTGTAGCATTGGGCAAAAGCATCGCTGTCGGCGGGGACGGGCGTGTAGGAAAATTCCGCCGCAAAGGAATGGTTGTTTCTCTCCGGCACGTCGTATCGATCGGTATAATGGTGCATATTGAGGATATAGCCCGGGTTGTAGTTGACCGAAGCCCCCCAATGCTTAACCTCGACAGAATCCTGTGCGTGTGCCACAGAAGAGGACAAGAAAAGGATTGCGGCGAGAAGGAATGACCTACCTATCATCAGAGACATTGTGAAAATTTTCTGCAAAAATAACAAAAAAAGCACAAGTTCCCAAAAGAGAGGCTGTCAAATGCGCACAGGAAGGAAAAAGTCAGGTGGAGATATGGAAATTTTCATTTTTTTTTGTATTTTTGGAGCGTTGAATAAAACTAAATCAATCATTAGATATGAAAAAGAGCCTACTTAGCATCGTTATGCTTGCACTTACCTACAGTGCAGCAGCACAAGATTACCTTAGCAATTCAGAACTGGCACGTCAATGGCGGGGGAAGGCCATCACGGTAAAGAACACCGGCCAGGCCGCAAATGTGGTGACCCTGCTGGAAGCATTCAGCAAGACATGGCCGGTATGGTCGGTCAGCGAGGTTGTCAAACAAGCCTTGACGCCCGCTCCTACCACCCGCACGAGCGGTAGTGCGAGTATTTACGATGACGAGGATGATTACCGCATCCTTGTAGACAAGAAGAACGGCTATGTCGACCTGTCTTCCGAAGCAGATATAGAGCAGATGGAAGCGTGCCTGTGGCGGAAGAGCGACGGCCATTCGATCTTTGCCGTGAAAACCTTTATGTGGGAAGACCCCATCGCGCGCCACCTCTGCTGGTACGACTATGATCCAAGCACTCATAAGCTGACTCCAGAGGGGAGTCCGCTCGACGAGTTCGAGCCCTCCTGTGCCGGCTCCATTGTTGGCTTCTTCCTACCGCAGAAAGGTACAGATTTTACAATCAGCGAATATTACGATGTGCTGGACAGCCCCATCAAACATATCTACCACTGGGACAAGCTATTTTTCACGTCGGGTGTGGCACAGATACCCTCGTTCCAATTTTTACCCGCCGTGGGTTCCACCCACTACTCCCTGCTCAGGCCAGAGGGTCCGTGGACACACTATGCCTTACTGGATTTGACAGGCGAGGAGAACCCAGTGTTCTTATTAGGACAGATGGAGGACGGACAATTTACCAGATACATCATGCTGGCACAATTCAAGACAGACATCTGCCAGATAGGAGAAGTGTCGCCCGACGGCGATGAGATAACCGTCTATCAGTTGCCGCCAAGCGATGACAACAAGCGTGTAGCCGTACGGCATCGCGACATGGCAGGCGGTTACTGGTATCACATCCTTTCGGGCGACCGTGTGGAATTTGTGGTCAGCGACCTTCCCGACATTCAAAATTGGAAAGGCGGCAAAGGACGCATTGTCAGTGTGGAAGCAGGCTTCGGCACCGATGACGAGAACACCGACATCCTCAAGCAGCTGGGTCAGAAGATTAACATAGGCTCTAAGCTCATCTGGCATCCGTTTGAGGTCATAGAAGAAGAGCCTTAAACCGACAGGCCTTAAAGGCTCCTTTTCAAGACCCCTCTGCCAGGGGCTTGATCCATCGGCGCCACCTTTGCAGGAATTTTTCCGTTCTTCATGTCGGGCATTGGTCTCCGGTTTTTCAGCGGGTTGTCGCTGTCGCCCCATATCGCGGCTTTGATGATTTCGCCAAGCGGGAGCTGAATTTTCATCTTTTTCTCCCCCACGAGGACGTAAGGAGTCACGATGGGAGAGGTGACCCATTGTCCCGACATCGGATTGATGTACCGGCGCACACCCATGTCGGAGCCGAAACGTTCGCTGAAGCGTATGTCGGCATAGCCGCCGAACGTGGAGGTGTTGACAAAGGGGCTGAAGGCAGGACCCACGAGCGGATTGTCGAGAGAATAAAATCCAAAGGCATGGAGCGAGACCGCATTGGTGAGGCGGTATCCCACATTGCCTCCGAAGCCGTAATGCGTGGAGAGATGGTGCTGCATGGGCAACCAGTATTTGTCGGCTACCGCCATGCCCGTCAGCGAAAAGCGTCCGATGTCCTGACGGAGAGAAGCCACACCGATAGCCTCATCCATCAGTCCTATTCGCTGTGTGGTCGAGCCATAGAAAGAGAGGTTGGCCCCACGCCACAGATAGAACTGTCCTGGGACATCGTTGTTCAGCGCCACATTGCCAGACGTGATGCGGTCGTTGGCGGCCGATGAGAAAGGCAGGCTGTTGTTTTTCCATTTGGGCGAGGGACTGTCTGTCAGGAGGCGCAGCGAATCGTTCTGCGAAGGTTGCTCCGAGTGCAGTGACGTTGCATCATTCGGTGTCGGCGGGTCAACTTGTCCGCCGATTTCGGTTTGTGCCATGGCGTTCAAAGACACGAAAGCCACGAGCGAAAGAATGATTTTTATTCGCGATGCCATACTGGAGATGTCGCCGTTTTTTGATTTTGTTCGATTTGACTTCATGTTATTTCGTTTTTTGAATGATAAACAAATATAAGGCGAAAATCAGGCAGAAAGAAGGGAAAACAACTTTTTTTGAACAGCAAATTGCGACACGGCGGCGAGCAGGCGACAAAATGAGGCAATGGCCTCAAAAATTGTCGCAGGAGGTGGAGATGATGGAGTGTTCAAAAGAATCTCAAGACTGACATAGAGGACATACGACAGGTGCAAGTTGAGAAACAATAAATCCACCTTTGAAATCTTTCTAAGGAGATGGAGATTGCCGATGGCATTTATTGCAAGGGCTTGATAAGAAATGTCAAGGCTGGGCTAAAGATTGATTTGGTCGCTTTGCGCGCGGTTTGTGTTTTGAAGAAGGTGGTGTTTTTTTTTTCGTTATTGACGTTATTGACGTTAGTAACGTTAGTATCGTTAGTAACGTTAGTATCGTTAGTATCGTTAGTAACGTTAGTATCGTTATTAACGTGGGGTTGGTTCTTTAATGCTTCTGGTTCCTTTGCAGCCAGTTTCGTGGTAGCGGGTGCAGCTCCAGAAGGCGTTGCCTTGGTTGGTGCCTCGCTTGGCATAGCGTTTCACCATCGGGGCACCACATTCGGGACACTGTGGGGCTCCTTCCTTTACGCTCTGCTGGCGTTGGGTATCGATGCGCTCCTTGGTCATATTCTCTGCAAAGCCACCTTTCTCCTTGAAATCAGCGAGCCTGCTCTCTAAGTAGTTGGTAGCCATAGTGTTCACTCTTGAACAGAGTATCATTAGGGCGTTGGCGGCCGTAGCCAGGTCATGACTCTCTACCCAAGGATCAAAACGCTCCTTCTGTCTGAGCACATGTTCCATCATGTCGTGCGTGATGTCTTCGCCATAGTGTGGAGTATCGGGCTTCAAACCCCGCACGGCAATGCCGGCAGGGTCGTTTTTACGCCAAGCCACTTGCTTGTTTGCCATGAGAATAAAGGAGAAGTCGTTGCTCAATTCATTGATGCTGGCGCGGGCTACATCCACCAGTTTCATCTCGGTCTCTATCGAGGTCTGATGGCGCGATACACCTTCGGCGATGTTTGCCTGTCCTGAGCGGGCTGCCTGGGTCATCTGGTCAAAAAGCCGTCCGCAAGGGTCATTCTTCTGATTGAGGAAACGACGGCAGAAATTGAAGGTTCCCAGCTGAAGGATGCTTGACAGCACCCACATATCCATATACATATAGCCTGCGGTGGAACCTATCTTTACTCCCAT
>CAJONT010000186.1 GCA_905235975.1 uncultured Prevotella sp. | reverse complement strand
TCCACGAGCGTCTCGTCAACCGGCCTGCCCGCCTTCCACGGGTTTAGCCTCACACTCACGGGGGGAGTCTCGTCGAGTGCCGCACAAAAGTCGTGGAACAGGCTGTCGCCCATCCATTGTCGGGTATATGTGGTGAAGTCCTGAGGCAGATTCATCTTCTTCTGATCAGAAGTCTACATCAAATCCGTCTTCTTCATCATCGGCATCCTCCATCTTCGGCTTGCTCTTCGGTGGGTTCTTCAGGTTGCCCTCTTCGTCAAGCAGACCGTAGGTAGTGCGCAGCACGATAAACTCGGTGCGGCGGTTCAGCTGGTTGCAGATTTCTTGCTTTTCATTGTCACCCAACTTGTCGATGAATTCTTGGGTGAGCACATCGCCCTCTTTCAGCCAGGGGTATTTCTGGGCCTGGTTCTTGCGTATGGTCTTGGGCTTTTCCTTGCCGTAGCCCATGGGGGTGAGGCGGTCGCTGGCAATGCCATGCGCAATCAGGTAGTCTACCACCGACTGTGCACGGCGCAGCGCCAGACGGCGGTTGTATTCCAGACTTCCTCTGTAGTCGCAGTGGGCACTCAACTCAATGGTCACGTTCGGATTCTCGTTGAGCAGTTTTACCAAATCGTCGAGTGCTGCAGTCGACTCTGGCCGCAAGGTGGCTTTGTCGTAATCGTAGAAAATATTGTCTATCATCACAGGAGCCACAATCGAGGCAAGGGGGAATTGAAGCACATGCTCCTTCGAGTCGGTGAGATGGCTTTCTGCCTTCAGTTCTTCTTTGTGGTTCAGGTAGCCTTTGCAGGTGGCCAACAACACATATTCCACCCCGTCGTTGATTACCTGCTCGAACGAACCGTCGCTCTTCACACTCAGTCTCAGATTGGTGCCGTCGTTGCCTACCATGAACACCTGTGCTGCAGGCAACTCGTAGCCGTCCATCTCATACACCCATCCTTTTATGGTCTGCACGATTTCAGGCTTCTCGAAACTGAAGATATGGTCCCATCCGCGTCCGTCGCCGCGGCTGCTGCAGAAATAACCGCGGTTGTACGGGCCTTCAAAGGTCATGCCGAAATCATCGCCCTGGGAGTTGAGTGGATAGCCCGGATGCTCCAGGTGCCATCGTTTATCGTTGCCTATTTGGGCGATGAAGATGTCGAGTCCGCCCAGACCGGCATGGCCGTCGGACGAGAAATAGAGGTCGCCGTTGGGCCTGAATGTGGGAAACATCTCGTCACCTTCCGTATTGATTGTCGGACCGAGGTTCTCTATAGAGCCGAAGTTGTTGCCCGACAGGATTTCTGCTCGCCAGATATCGAGGCCTCCCTGGCCGCCGGGCATGTCGGAGCAGAAATAGAGCCAACGGCCGTCGGGCGATATGGCAGGATGGGCATAACTCGACAGCGTGTCTTTTGACAGTACCGCTTCAGACCCCTTGCCCCATGAGGCATCGGAACGGTTGGAACGTAGAATCTTGGCATAGCGTGGATAGGAGGGGTCGCTCGAGCATTGGGTGAAAAACATTTCCCTTTGGTCGGTAGAGAAACTGCAGGCGCCTTCGTCGTATTCGGTGTTCAGGCCACCCTCTACCTTTTCAGGTTTCAGCCACTTGCCCTTGTCGTCTTTCTGTGAGAAGAAAATGTCGCCTGGCTTGGCACCGGTAATGCCGCTCAGCTCATCGCCCGTGGCCTCGTTGCGCGTGGAAGTGAAGTAGAGAAATTCATACTGCTCGCCTAAGAGCATCGGACAGTAGTCAGCCCTGCGAGAGTTGAAGATATCCATCTTCTTCACCGTGTAGCGTGAGCCTTGCTCCTTCCACTGGGGTGCCATACGGGCGGATTGAAGACCCTCCATGGCCATCTTGTTGCCTGGCAGGGAGTCGAGCACAAGTTCAAACTCTGTCGCCGCTTCTTTGTAGTTGCCGTTCCTGAGCAACTGCCGGGCGAATCCCAGATGGGTTTGGGCATCGTCTTGCTTGTATCTTATCACGTTGCGGTAGGCGGCTATCGCTTTCTGCGTGGAGTTGATTCGCTCATAGCAGAAAGCCATCTTGCCGGCTATCTGCCCACGTTTCTCTTTATACTTGGCAGAGGTCTTGCTGTAGGCTGCCTTGAATTCTGAGGAAGCGTCATAGTATTCTCCCAGGGCAAGGTATTTCTCACCCCGTTTAAGGTTCTTGTCGGCACCACAGGCCACAAGGAGCAACGTCAGGGCCAGTGCCCCGATCCGAAAAATGGTCTTTTGCAATTGCATGTCTATTATTAATAACGCGTGTGTGCTTTATTTATTGCATCGCTTACTGCCATCTTCATCGTTTGACCATGGCATCGGAGCCTATAAGACTGAAAACTTTGTGGGGAAATGAAAAAAGAGGAAGAAAAATTGGATTTATTCGTAATTATTTCTATCTTTGCGGTGTATCTAATACAAAAACGCTATCTTTGAAAAACAGATGACCTGATGTCATCTATAAAAGCAAACCTTAAATAATAATCATAAGCTATTTTACCATGACAACATCAAACAACAAAGATTCCGAAAGGAAACGGAAAGACATAGACAGCTTCCTTGCCGAAATCAAACAATTTGTTCCGTCAGAAAACATTTATACCGACGAACTCCGTACACTTGGATGGGGAACAGATGCCAGCTTCTACCGCCAGATTCCTAAAGTGGTGGTGCGTAGCAACGGTGAGGAACAACTCTCAAAAATAGTAAAGGCTTGCAGCCGCCTCAAACTGCCTTTTACCTTCCGCGCCGCAGGCACATCCCTGTCGGGACAGAGCGTGAGCGACTCCATACTCATTGTAGCCGGAAAACATTGGGAAAAATATGAGATTGGTCCTAACCAGGATACCATCCGTTTGCAGCCGGGTATCGTAGGCGCAAGGGTGAACGAGATACTCAAGCCCTATGGACGCGTCTTTCCGCCCGACCCGGCCTCCATCGGAAGTGCCATGGTGGGCGGCATCGTCTGCAACAATGCTTCGGGCATGAATTGCGGCGTGCATGCCAACAGCGACCGCATGATGATAAGCGCACGTCTTATCCTCACCGACGGCACCGTGGTCGATACGGGCGACGAGAAGAGCAAGGCGGCTTTCCGTAAGTCACACCCCGAATTCATCAAGAGGATTGAGGACCTCCGCGACAAGGTGCGTGCCGACAAGGAACTCTCGGAACGCATACGCGTCAAATACAGCATCAAGAATGTGACGGGACTCAACCTGCGTCCGCTGTTGGCCTATGACGACCCCTTCGACATCATGGCGCACTGTATGGTGGGGTCTGAGGGTACACTGGCCTTCCTCTCTGA
>CAJONT010000185.1 GCA_905235975.1 uncultured Prevotella sp. | reverse complement strand
TTAAAGGGTTTGCTCCTGTCAGACCCATTCAAAATGTTCTTTTCCTGCCCCCACTTCAAAATGGTATTTGGCAATGCCAAGATCCATCTGCGTATATCCCACAAGTGAGAACTTACGCTTTGCATGAACGCGGGCAGGAGTATCACCATAGGCAGGGATATATTCAAAGTAAAATTTCTGCTGATTGATGGCAGTGGGTGCCAGCAGAGCAGCCTCTACCCCTTTAGTGAACCAGGCAGGTGAAGCATCGTCCACATTGGACACATCCATTACACGCTTGCTCTTTCTTACTACACCTTGTGTCTCGCCATAGCCAATAGAGATATAGGCTCCTATCACCTCTCCATTTTCAAGCACATAGGTACCCGGCACCTTCGTATAAGATAATCCCACCCAACAAGTGTTCAGTCCAAGCGTCTGTGCAAACAACACAACATCCTCCCCATAGTAGCCGATTCGTTCATCAAGATCGGGTGCTTTTTTCCCTGCCATGACTATATAATTGGTCACCCCCCGAAACTTGCCGTACTTGGCAAAGGGTCCCAAGAATGCCTTTGGCTCATTCAGTATCAGTTGCATGTGCAGATTGCCGATTATGTTGAGTCGTTTTATCCTCTCTTCAAGTGCAGTAACCACATCGTCGGTGAGCGGCTGCACTTTGTAGGCCCTCACACTATGGCGGGCTGCTATTGCTTCTTGCAGTGTCATATATCCACTATTTCTTGGTTACTTTCGTGATAATTATCCTTTTAGCAGACAAAGGTAAAAAAAAAGTCTGTAACGAAAGACGGATTTGGGAAGATTAACGCAGAATGACCGTAAAATCAAGGCAAGACGAAGAATAATGGGGAATCAGAAGAAGAAGGGGAAAAGCTCTCTCACGTGAAAAATCCCCAGTAAAAGAATTGATTTTCTTCGATTTTTTTTATACCTTTGCCATGTCACCAGATGATTTTGCTTGTTTTTGATTTGCAGCACATAGATAAGTGAAAAATCTGACATGGCAAAATACTATGCAACATTTTGTTGCTCAAGTACTTATATAAAAGTCAAACTAAAATGCTGCGGAATTTAAGAAATAAACTAAACTAGCAATTAATACATATATATATTCATACTTTTGTAACAATACAATGACATTATTTCAATACGACAAAATGAAAAGGAAAGATTTGATGTCTGTGTTTTCTATCCTGTGCATTTCAGGTTGTATCGCATCCTGCGGGCTGGACATACCCAAAGAAAAACAGACTTCGTTCGAGACAATCACTGTTGAGGAATCCGACGTTGAGATTCCCATGAAGTTCAGCGCAAAACTGAAAGGTCGGTCAGACGTGACGATTTCACCCCAGGTGAGCGGACAGCTGATGAGAATCTGCGTCACAGAAGGTGAGCGAGTGAGCATGGGTCAGACACTCTTCGTCATCGACTCACGAAATGCACAGCATGAAGTGGAAGCCGCACAGGCCAACCTCCAAGCTGCACAGGCCAACCTCCAGGCTGCAGAGGCACAGGCCAACAGCGCCAAGCTGGAATTTGAGAGCAACAAGAACTTGTTCGATAAAAAGATCGTGAGCAGTTACATGTTGGAAAACTCAAGGAATAATTACAATCAGGCTCAAGCAGCAGTCAGTCAGTCCAAGGCATCCGTGGCACAGGCACAATCTGCCGTGAACCGCGCCAAGGTGAACCTCGGATTCTGCACCATCACGGCTCCCGTGACAGGTGTCATCGGCGAGATTAACGTACGTACCGGAGACCAGGTCTCGCCTGCCACTAACCTCACCATCCTCAGCGGCAACACCACGATGGACGCAGAGTTCGCCGTATCTGAGGCTATCATCGAGATGCAGGTGCAGACCGGCATGAAGGGTGATGAGAAAGAAAAGTACATAGCCGCTTTGCCAGACGTGACGTTCGTAATGAAGAACGGAACGGCATACCAGCACAAGGGCCGCATCACCAGTCTCACGGGTGTCGTCGATGCCGCCACTGGTTCGCTTGGCTGCAAAGCTTCATTCCCCAATCCAGAAGGTCACCTGTTCTCGGGTGTGCAGGGCACCGTGGTGCTCCCCTTCCAGCAGAATGGCGTGATGGTGATTCCCCAGAACGCCGTGGTGCGCCTGCAGGACAAATCGCTGGTATATAGGGTGAAGGCCGACAGCACGGCAACTGCCGTCACCGTGACCACCACCTCTGCCGGCAACGGTAAGGACGTCATCGTGAATTCCGGTCTCAAGGTGGGCGACCGCATTGTGACCGAGGGTGCCAACAACGTTCAGGAAGGACAGCGGGTGCTGTTTCCAGCGGAAGCAAAGGAAGAATGATGCTATTCATGCCGACAAATAATTAGAATCCAAGAATGAAGAACAACATATTCATCAACAGATATGTGATGGCCTGCGCCATCTCTATCGTGATTGCCTTGGTGGGCTTTATCTGCATGAAGAGTCTGCCCATCGAGCAATACCCTAACATTGCTCCGCCAACGGTGCGCGTCATCACAAGCTATACGGGTGCTGATGCCAACACCATCATGAAATCGGTGGTGCAGCCCTTAGAGGAGAACATCAACGGCGTGCCCGACATGACATACATGACCTCTTCGGCCTCATCATCGGGCGACGTCAGCATCGTGGTCTATTTCAAGCAGGGCACCG
>CAJONT010000184.1 GCA_905235975.1 uncultured Prevotella sp. | reverse complement strand
GCCCTCAAAGTTGAAGATACCGTTGTCGTCCCAGCCGTGCTCGTCGTCGCCGATGAGCTTACGCTTCGGGTCGGTGCTCAGCGTGGTCTTACCAGTGCCGGAGAGACCGAAGAAGATAGCGGTGTTCTCACCGTTCATGTCGCAGTTGGCAGAGCAGTGCATGGCAGCAATGCCTTTCAGCGGCAGATAGTAGTTCATCATAGAGAACATACCTTTCTTCATCTCACCACCATACCATGTGTTGATAATCACCTGCTCACGGCTGGTCACGTTGAAGACGACGGCGGTTTCGGAGTTCAGACCCAGTTCCTCGTAGTTCTCTACCTTAGCCTTCGATGCGTTGTACACCACGAAGTCGGGCTCGAAATTCTCCACTTCCTCTTCGGAGGGGCGGATAAACATATTCTTTACGAAGTGTGCCTGCCAAGCTACCTCCATGATGAAGCGTACAGCCATGCGGGTGTCGGTGTTGGCACCGCAGAAACCGTCAACTACATAGAGCTTCTTGTTGCTGAGTTCCTTCTTGGCAAGGTCTTTTACGGCTGCCCATGTGGCCTCGGTCACAGGTTTGTTGTCGTTCTTGTACTCGGGAGTAGTCCACCATACGGTGTCATGAGAAGTGGCATCGTCGACGATGAATTTGTCCTTGGGCGAACGGCCGGTATAGATACCTGTCATCACGTTAATGGCGCCCAGCTCTGTGAGTTGACCTTTGTCAAAACCGGTAAGACCTTCTTTGGTCTCTTCCTCGAAAAGCTGTTCGTAAGAGGGATTGTAAAGTACCTCGGTGGTACCTTCGATACCATACTTAGTCAGGATTGACTTATCAAATTTTGCCATGATTTGGATTGTTGTTTATAATTGGTTTGATACTATTGCCTTGACAATTTTTTCCAACTGCAAAGATAACAAATTCTTATGAATTGTCTTACGTGGAATCTCAAAAATCGCGAGAGTGAAAGTCTTTTTAGGTTAAAGTTTACAAAATTTCGGAATGATGCAAACATTTGCAATACATAGTTTGCAAAAACATCGTTTTTTCAGGCATGCTGAAGTGAAAAGAACTTGACGGTTTACCCGTGTCAGTGGAGCAGCCACTGCAGGGCTTCTTGCTCCATCTTCAGGAAGGGAGCCATGGGCAGTGAATAGAGTTTTTCGTTGCCTTGGTAGAAGATGTTGCGGGCGGTCTTGGAAGTGTTGCTCCAATATTGGGGTATGTGTTCGCCTTCGACATAGAACACGGAACCTGCCACGGGGTTGATTGTGGCTTGGTCGGTGAAGTTGTCGTACCAGGCCCATCCTTGTTTCCGTTCATGTGGCATGCAGTAATAGCTGCCGTGCCCCTCGTCGATATAGCGCTCAAAATCGGCTTTCACCTCCTCGCCCCAGTTATAAGGGTTGGCATTGAGCATGTAGATGAGGTGGTAATGGTCCAAGCATCCTTTCTCGTAAGTCTCGTCGGCGGGCATTTCCGTCACTTCGAAATTGAGCTGCCGCCCTATGTCCTCAAGCCATTTCACTCCCATGCGCGTATTGCTGCTGTCAGTGCCGTCGGTCATCACCAGCATGCGGCGTGGGGCGGGGGTACCCTTGCCGTTCTGCATCAGGCTCAGCCAGATGGTGGTCATGCCGTCGAGTTGGGCATTGTCTTCCGTACACTCCCAGTACATGCCGCCCAGCAGTCCTTTGTCGAGGATGAACTGGCATTTGGCAGCTAATGAATTGGCATTGTCAAAGCCCCATACCAGATTCCCGCTTCGGTCGGTGAGATAGGGCACGCATCCCACACTGTCCCACTGCTCTGTGTACTGTCCCTTGGTGTCGCGGGTCTTCACATATTTGTCGAGCACCTTGTTGTTGTGGTCGCCGCGGCCGTAGAGTGCCATGCCAAGCGTGAGTTTTTCTACGGGCACACCAGCTTTCACATGGGCCTCGACGGCCTCTTCCACGGTGAGACGGCCCGAGAAATTGGAGCGGTAGAGTGTGGTGTGGTGCTTGGGCGGGTTGGCCACATCATAAGCCATGATGTTTACGAAGTCCATATAACGGAGGCAGGAACTGAAGTCGATATATTTGGCGGAAGCCACGGTGGCGGCGGTGAGCAATTTCTTCTTGCCCAAGGCTTTGCGGATGTCGCGCATGAGCAGGGTGAAGTTGCGGGTGTCGTCGGGCGATGATGAGATGCCGGCAGCGTGGCTCGTGGGATATTCCCAGTCGATGTCAATGCCGTCGAGGCCGTATTGGTCGACGATACGGCGGCAGTCTTTGGCAAACGACTTGCGGTATTGGTCGGAGGCGGCCATCTCACTGAAGTTGCCGCTGCCCCATCCTCCTACCGAGAGTACCACTTTCAGCTTGGGGTTCTGTTCCTTCAGGGCTACCACTTCTTTCAGGAAAGATGGATTCTGTACTTCCACGCCGTCGAAGGTTTTTGTTACATGTCCGAATGCATAGTTGATGTGGGTCATCAGGGTGGGGTCGGGTAGTCGTCCGGTGGTCCAGGAGGCTACGTATGCCACTACGTATTTGCCGTTGTCGGCATGGCAGGGTATCCACGCGGTGAGCAGGGCGAGGACGGCCAGTAGGAATGCGTTTTTCATTTTCATGAGGCAGTAGATTTGTTGATGATGTTACAAAAATAGAAAAAAATGGAGACATCGCCATGTGAGTCTCCATTTTTTTGTGGGTGGTTGTAAAAAATCATTTCACTTCCCAAGTATCGTTGGTCTCAAGAAGCTCCATGAAGTTGTGGTAGCGTTTCTTTGCTTTTACCTCCTCAATCTGGGCAGCTACCGATGCATCGTAAGTGGGTGCCTCTACATCGCGTATCACACCCAGTGCCACGGGGAAGCCGTGCTCATTGTCCATCATGGCCAGTTTCAGTTGCAGGGTGTCGTCCTCGCAGTGGGCATCGTGCACCAGTATGTCGTCAAGGGTGATGCCGTCTTTGCCAATCTCAACCACTTTCAGGCCGAAACCTTCTTGTACAAGGCCGAACTCATTGTGCTCGCCGAATACCAGCGGTTTGCCGTGCTCCACATAGATGGCGTTTTTCTTGCGTCCGTCCTTGGTGTAGACGGGGTCGTAGGCACCGTTGTTGAAGATTACGCAGTTCTGCAGAATCTCGCACACGGCAGCACCCTTGTGGTGGTAGGCGGCTTTCAGTATCTCCACCGTGTTGGGGGCATCGGTGGCCACGGCGCGGGCGAAGAAGTGACCGCGTGCGCCGAAGCACAGCTCAGCCGGGCGGAAGGGGTCTTCCACCGTGCCGTAGGGGCTCGACTTCGAGACGAATCCGCGTGGTGACGTGGGGCTGTACTGTCCCTTTGTCAAACCATAGATACGGTTGTTGAGCAGTATGATGTTCAGGTCGATATTGCGGCGCATGGCATGAATGAAGTGGTTGCCTCCGATGGCCAGTCCATCGCCGTCGCCGCTCACCTGCCAGATGGTAAGGTCGGGATTGACCACTTTGGCACCTGTGGCAATGGCAGCTGCACGACCGTGAATGGTCTGCATGGCATAGGTGTTCACATAGTATGGCAGTCGGCTTGAACAGCCGATGCCAGAGATTACAGCCATGTTGTGCGGCTCCACGCCCACTTCGGCCATGGCTTTGTGAAGCGACGAGAGAAAGAAGTGATCGCCGCAACCCGGGCACCAGCGTGGCTGGCCCTTTTTGTAGTCCTGTGCTGTATATTCGCTCATGTGTGTATTCTCCTTTCTTTTGTTATTTGATAAGCGCCTCGAAGGCCGCTGTCAGTTCCGACACCACGAAAGGCTGGCCTTTCACCTCGTTGAACTGGTAGGGTACGAATCCGTCTACCTTGCTGCGCAGGTAGGAAGCCAGCTGACCAAGGTTTTGCTCGGCCACCACCACCTTCTTGTAGCGGGTGAGCACCTCGGCTGTATTGGCAGGAAGCGGGTTGATGTAGCTGAAATGCGCATGGGCCACCTTGTAGCCTTTGGCGCGGAGCGCTTCCATAGCGGAGTAGAGATGGCCGTAGGTACCGCCGAATCCCACGATGAGCAGTTCGGCATCGTCCACATCGCCGGCCACTTCAAGGTCGGGCACGGGAATGCGGGCCACCTTGCCAGCTCTCAGTCGGCACATCATGTCGTGGTTCTCAGGCTCGGTAGAGATGGCACCTGTGCGCCCGTCTTTTTCCAGTCCGCCTATGATGTGCGTGTAGCCTTCCTGTCCCGGGATAGCCCAATAGCGCACCAGTGTTTCCGGGTCGCGCTCATAGGGGGTGTAGTGTCCGGCCTGTTCGGGCTTCACATAGTGGGGCTCTATGGCAGGCAGCTCTTCCATGGTGGGCAATTTCCAGGCAGAGGAGCCGTTGGCCACAAAGGCATCGCTGAGCAACACCACGGGGGTGAGGTGTTCGAGGGCTATCTTTGAGGCGGCATAGGCCATATCGAAACACTGTGCAGGGCTGGTGGCAGCCAAGACAGGCATGGGCGACTCGCCGTTGCGGCCGTAGAGCGCCTGGAGCAGGTCGGTCTGCTCGCTCTTTGTGGGCAGACCGGTGGAGGGACCGCCTCGCTGCACGTCGATAATCACCAATGGCAGTTCGTCGATGACAGCCAGGTTCATGGCTTCCGATTTTAGGCAGATGCCAGGGCCGGAAGTGGAGGTGGCGGCAAGCGCTCCTGCAAAGGAGGCGCCAATGGCACTTGCACATCCCGACACCTCGTCTTCGCACTGTACGGTAATCACGCCGAGCGACTTGTGTTTCGACAACTCATGCAGGATGTCGGTGGCGGGGGTGATGGGATAGGAACCGAGGAAGAGCTTCAGGCCGGCTTTCTCGGCGGCAGCTATCAGACCGTATGCGGTGGCCTTGTTGCCCGTGATGTCCATATAGCGTCCGGGCACTTTCGATGTGGATTCAATGCGATAGGTGGCAGGTACGCTGGCATGCACGTTGTGTCCGTAGTCGTAGCCCGCCTGCACTACCTTGATATTGCTTTCGGCAATGGCAGGCTTCTTGGCGAATTTCTCACGGAGGAAATTGGCGACCAGCTTCAAATCGCGGTTGAAGAGCCAGCAAACCAATCCCAGTGCAAACATATTGCGGCACTTGAGCACCGCCTTGTTGTCCATGCCGCTGTCGGCCAAGCAGTCTTTCACCATCTTAGTGATGGGGCAAGCCACTACGCGGTCGGCATCAATACCCATCTCACCCAAATAGTCGTCGCTGGCAAACTGTGCCTTCTGGAGGTCTTTGGGACCAAAACTGTCGGTGTCGATGATAATGGTGGCCTGAGGTTTCGCATAGCGATACTGGGTCTTAAGTGCTGCGGCATTCATGGCTACCAGCACATCACAAAGGTCGCCGGGTGTGTACACTTTGCCCGAACCGATGTGCACCTGGAAACCGCTCACTCCGGTGAGTGAGCCTTGCGGGGCGCGTATGTCGGCGGGATAGTCGGGGAATGTGGAGATGCCATTGCCCACTGAAGCGGATACTGTGGAAAAAATGTTTCCAGCCAACTGCATGCCGTCGCCGCTGTCGCCTGAAAAGCGAACCACGACTTGCTGCAGTTCTTTCACTTGCAATTGTTCTGCCATATAATCTTAAATAAGTATAAAATAAGCGGGTGGCGTTTGCCGCACCGTCATACATACTGTTTTTATGTCTTGTAGATATCCCAAGACGGGTGCAAAGTTCATAAATAAAATTGATTTGGCAAAATGTTTTTGTAAAAACTAATATCATAACAACAACTTACACGGTGCTCGCACACAGAAATCATGGCCAAAGAGAGTGAATATGCATTTTTTATCGTTTTTTTGTGATTGAACCTCGTTCTGTACAGAATAAAAACGTATGATTGTGCAGGATAATAAAGGAAAAATAGAAAGAATTAGCTCAATACACAATGGCAAATACGAATAAAACAGAAGGCTCTATCAACAACTTGCTGGATTGCATGGAGATTGCAATCAAACTCTCTAAAAACTCAGGGATGAGTACAGAACTGCTGAAGAATGCTTACATAATGAGACTGGCCTTTAGGATGAAGGTGACAGTGAAGCAAGCCGTCCTCTTCTCCCTCTGTATGCACTATGGACCCCTCAACACACTGCTTAGCGAAATTGCCGATCATTTGGGAATAAGCAAGGTCTCAGTGCTTCGGTACAGTGACGACCTGGACACCTTGGTGAAACGCAAACTATTGAGATACAACGATTCTGACGGAATGAGCTATGACGTGCCTCTTGCGGTGATAAACGAGGTAAAACACAACAAGGTCTTCTCGCCGCCACCTTCGAAAGGACTTGACGTCTTTGAACTTTTCAACAGGTTAAGGTCCTTCTTCTACGACTTGGAAAACAGTCCTGTCACTGCCGAGACGGTTAGTCAGGAAGTCAAGGAACTCTTCGACGACAACCCTCAATTGGAATTTGTGAAAAAGGTGAGGAAGTTGAAACTAATCGAGACAGATTTTCTGATGTTTATCTTGTTTTGTCACCTATGTGTGAACAACGACGACAACTGCATCGTCCCCGGTGATTTTGAAGACCTCTTTGAGAACAGAAGTCACTTCAACAGGATTAGACGTGTCATGATGAACGGTTCGCATCCGCTCTTCACCCTCCACCTGGTAGAGCATGTGTGTGAAGGCGGGCAGGTGAATCCGGGGCATTTTAAACTTACTGATGCTGCAAAGGATGAATTTCTCAGTGAATTCAACATGAATATGAACAAAGTAGAGGAGAAAGTGGCTGGTATGATTTATCCCGACACCCTCAAGGTGAAGCCCATGTTCTACACGGCTTCGTTGGAGAGGCAGGTGGAGGAACTCACCAGCTTTCTTGACAACGAGGAGTATCTGAAAATCTGCGGGCGAATGAAGGAGAAGGGATTCCATAGCGGTTTGACCTGTCTCTTCTATGGTCCCCCGGGCACAGGCAAGACGGAGACGGTGTATCAGGTGGCCCGCAAGACGGGGAGGGGCATCTTAATGGTGGATGTGCCGCAGATAAAAAGCAAGTGGGTGGGCGACTCGGAGAAGAACGTCAAGGCGATATTCATGCAATACCGGCGTTTGGTGGAGAAGATGAAACTGGCTCCTGTCCTGCTGTTCAATGAGGCCGATGCCATTATCGGTTCGCGTAAAATGGGCGCGGAAAGTGCGGTCGACAAGATGGAGAATGCCATTCAGAACATCATCCTGCAAGAGATGGAAAACATGGAAGGCATTCTTATTGCCACCACCAATCTGGAAGGGAATCTTGACCCGGCTTTTGAGCGCCGTTTCCTCTATAAAGTCCAGTTCGAGCGTCCCGATGTCTGTGTAAGGAAGCATATCTGGCACGCTATGGTGCCGCAGTTGGCCCCCGCCGACCTTACCTGCCTGGCGCAGGAGTACACGTTCAGTGGAGCGCAAATAGAGAATGTAGCGAGGAAGCTTACCGTGTTTGAGATTCTGCACGGTCAACCTGATAATTATGTGTCGATGTTGCGCACCTACTGTAATGAGGAAGGATTGAAGAAAAATGTGAACCGCAGATGTGGTTTTGTCTAGAT
>CAJONT010000183.1 GCA_905235975.1 uncultured Prevotella sp. | reverse complement strand
GGGAGACAAGGTGGTGAGATGGATTGTAGCTGGATGCTATCTTGTGGCTGGATGCTATCTTGTAGCTGGATGCTATCTTGTGGCTGGATGCTACCTTGTGGCTGGATGCTATCTTGTGGCTGGATGCTATCTTGTGACTGGATGCTACCTTGTGACTGGATGCTACCTTTCTGAAGAATTAGACGCGGTCTTCTTTACGGTAGGGGAAGAGGAGGGCGATGAGCGCCATGCCTGCGGTGACGTAGATGGTGATACCGCTGATATCCCTCATGGCAAGGATGCCGCTCTGCTTTGCCTTGCTTGCATAGGTCAGGACTGTCGTTGCGGGGGTGACACCTCCTATGGCCTGCATATTGGGATTCTGCGCATCTACATTCTCCGCGAGACGCATGTTGTAGTATTGCTGCCGCTCCTGCATGCCGTTGGACAAAAGGCTCACACCCAGTATCGGTGCAAACGTGTTACGCATCAGAATCATGACGAACACAAAGCCCACAAAGTGTTTCACGGGCAGATGGTTCATGCCATAAGAAGCGACGAGCGGGTATAGCAGCATCAATCCTCCGTAACTGAGCACCATGGGCAGACGCAGATTCTCATACAAACCATCTGTCTGATACTGGAAGTACATATACACATGGCAGGCGCACATAAGCAAGAAGCCCAAGGCGAACACATACCTATAATGTGTGCGGAAGCGTCCCAAGAGCAAAGCAATGAGGAGACCGCAGACAAGACCCACTATCGCCCAGAGGAACAACGCCGCCCACTGCTCATTGTCAATATTGGTTGTAATGAGTGCATAGCTCTGGATCAGTGAGGCAGGCGTGTTGCACACCATCGCCATCATGAACAAGAGCATGGCAAACAACGGGTTGCGGTAGGAGAAGATGCCCACATTGAAAAATTCGCTCCTTGTCATACGCGAGACGAACAACCCCAAGCAAATGAGCATAATTCCACAAGCGAGGGTGATGTATTTGGAGTCGAACCAGTCGAGCGTCTTTCCGTAAAGGAGCATAAAAGTCATCGGAACGAGAATGCCAATCATCAAGGCTGTGTCGAGCACGATAAACCAATCGATTTTGTTGTCCGGTTTCACCGGCTCCGTCTCCATCGTAGCGAGTACGAGGACGAGCGAGATGAGCAGGATGCCAATGACCATGACGAACGACATCCGCCACTGATAATGATAGGCAACCCATGCGTACAGCCAGTTGCTCAGGTAGGCATAGACGAGGATGATGATATAGAGCAACAGCATGAGAATACCCTTGCCGTGCGAGGCTTCAATCTTCTCTTCCGACGTCATGGGCGGCGGTTCGACCGTGAACATATTTATGACATCGACATTCATGAGATAGGGACCCACGGCAAAGGTGAGGCTTACGAGCATCATCACGCGCAGGCATCCCATCATCATGCACACCAAGCACAGCGCAGGAACCCACTTGGTGGTGATGACACATATATTGCCCAGAATCATGAGGGTGAGCCCCCACAGCAATGTCTGCTTGAGCCTATGCGTGGTGAGGTATTTCAGCATGATAGGCGGGAAGACACAGATACCGACGGCCGTAGAGAAGAAAGCCATCTGCACGTCCTCCGACATCCATCCCATATCTCCCACCAGTTCGGGTGAGATATAGAGGTTCATGCCACCGGAGAACACCGGTGACATGTAAAGCTGCAGGAAGACGAGTATTCCAAGCGGCTTAGGCATCCACGAATAGAACGGGAGCGTTGAAGATTTTTTTTCTTCTGCCATTGGAATCGTTTATTTCACGTTCACCTTCACCTCGCACATCATGCCAGCTGCCATGCGCTCGTTGTCCTCCTGAGAGATGTCTTTCAGGTTGATGACAACAGGCACACGCTGTTGGATTTTGACAAAGTTGCCGGATGAGTTGTCTGTGGGCAAAATGGAATATTTTGAGCCCGTGGCCTGAGAGATATCAGCCACGACACCTTCAAACTTCTTTCCCGGAATGGCGTCTACGGTCACCTCCACGCTCTGTCCCTTGCGGATGCGTGCCAATTGCGTCTCCTTGAAGTTGGCCACAATCCATTTGTCGGTGTTGGGGATGATGGTGGTGAGTGTGACACCCGGGCTCACCAACTGTCCCTCCTGGATGGTGCGGCGTCCAAGCCATCCGTCACTCGGAGCCGTGACGACGGTGTAGCCCAAGTTGATGCGTGCCATGTCGACGGCAGCCTCAGCTCTCAAGATGCCAGCCTCGGCATTGGTCTTGCGCTGTGTCACCTCATCGACCTGCGACTGAGAGGTAGCTTTCTGGCGTGATACCTGCTCCAGTTTTTTCTTGGCAGCATCGAGTTCGGTCTTATATTGTTCCACCTGCATGGGAGTGGCAGCATTCTGCTTGAGCAGTTCGCTGAATCGCTTGTAGTCGCGTTCCAACTGAGCGATGCGTATTCTGATTTCCTCCTCGCCCGGCGTATAAGCAGAAGCGGCAGTAGAAGCCGTACGCTCGGTGTTGTCGACCACTAAGCGTCCGCTTTTTGCGTCGATGAGAGTGGCCTCAGCCTGTTTGAGGTTGACCAAATACTCTTTGTCGTCGATGAGCACGAGCGTGTCGCCCTGGTGCACGAACTGATGTTCCTTGAAGCGTATTTCCTTGATATATCCCGGCACCTTGGCATTGATGGGGGAGATATATTGCTCAACCTGTGCATCGTTTGTCCACTCTGTAGACTTGTCGATGAACAGTCCTATCACCACGAAGAGGCCCACGAGGACGATACAGAGGGCCAGAATCCTAACAATCAGTTTCTTCATATCTGTTCTTTTATTTTGTTTTTTTATTATTTCAGAGCATCAAGGTTGCCTTCGAGACGAAGATAGTCGACGAGGGCGAGGTTATACTGCATGTGCGCATTCACCATATCCTGTTCGCTTGAGATGAGGCGCATATCGTCCAAAAGCAAATCAGTCATGGAGCTTACACCCTCTTTATAGCGCACGGTTGTGATGTCGTAGACATTGCGTGCCTGCTGGCGGTTTTTGGTCTGTGTATTGAAGATTTCCTCGTTTTGCGTAAGCTGCAAGGAAGCATTCAGGTAGTCTTTCTGGAGAGAAGCGTCGAGGAGTTGACGGTTGGTCTTGATTTTATCCATATCGAACCTGAACTGACGTGTGCGGAACACTTTGTCCTTTGCGTCGAAGATGGGGATATTGACCTGCAGGCCGATGGCAGCCATGCCAAACTGGCGGTTTTTAAACTCCTTGAAGAAGTCGCCAAACTTCTCCTGATAGCCCAGGTAACCCGTCTGTCCGAAGAGACCCACCGACGGCATATACCCTGCGCGCACCAGTTTGATTTGTTTTTCGGTAAGCGTGTGTTGTGTATCAAGAATCTGCTGTTCGGGCAATTGTCCGCTTATGCCTTTGGAAGGCACATGCCTTAGGTCAGCCTCCATGGGTACGACATCTAAAGGCGTGTCGGCACTCAAGTCGATGAGGAAACGCAGCGTATTGAGTTGCTGCTCAAACACCATCTGATACTGAGCCCTTTGGGTCTGCAGATTGATGATATTGATGTTGATACGCGTGAAGTCGATTTCGAGGATGACCCCCTGCTTGTACAAAGCCTCCGTGATATCGCGCAGATAAGTCATGCGCTCGATGTCCTCATCGAGCAGCACAGTTTGCTGTTTGCAGGCCTGTGCCGTGAAATACACTTTTGCAATTTGCACGGTCAAGGTCTCAAGCGCCTTGTCGTAAGCAAGCGTGTTCAGCTCTCTGATTGTCTTGGCAGCGTCGATGGCAGCGAGAATGCTCTGGTTGTAGAGAGGCATCTGCGCGGTCAGCATGGCCTGTGAGGAATACTGCATGGAATGCACCTTCTGCCAGTTGATGGGATCAGGATAGTCCATGTTAAGGAGCGTACCCCCGCTCACCTGCACCGGATTCTTCAGATAGTCGATGGCCTGGAGAGAAGCGTTGACTTGCGGCAAGAGCATAGCCCTGCTCTGACTGATCTGCGTCTCACCCTTTGTGATGTCGATCTGACTGCTTTTGAGCTGCAGGTTACGTTGTACACCTAATTCAATACATTCGCCCAGCGTTTTTGTCTGTGCTTGGACCCCACTTCCCATTCCGCACATCAGCAAAACAGCCAAGCATGCGTTGAAGACGGGAAATACTTTCCTTATTTTTGTCATTTTGTGATGATTTAACCAAATTGGTCACAAAGTTAGCAATTCTACTTATTTATATCAGATTATTCGGAAGTAAAAAAACAGAAAGTTCTTAAAATAAACAATAAAGAGGAAAAACAAAACAGAAGAATCTAACATTCTAAGAAAATAAGATTACATTTGAAGCAATTATAATCTATATTCAGGAGAAAATTGCAATAAAATCAGGTTTGTTATTGATTATATTGCAAGGCAAATGCGAAAAATAGTACAGAAAAATGCGAAAAATTAGGTAAAAATAAGAAAAATAATACCATTTGAATAAAAAATTTGTATATTTGCAGCGATAAAAAGACAACAACACTGTGAGATGGAAGAACGGGCAATCAATTATACCGACGGCGATGTCATCGTGTTCGAACAGTTTGGAGATATTTTCCAGACCACCGACAGCAACGACCAGTGGAAAGTGCAGGAGCGTTTCGCCACGATGAACATGGTGGTACTTGTGATATGTTATCGCGGTAAAGTGAAACTTCGGCATGGAGGCCGCGACTATGAGGCCACCACGGGATGCGGTTTGGCATTCCTTCCCTCAACGACGATAGAAAGTCTCATGGTATCGCCCGACATCTATCTGCGAGGATTCGGTTTTTCGCTGACGGCATTAGACAGTATGTTTCATACCTATCGCCGCACATGGCAGGCTGCGCTGTCGCTTAACGATCACCCCCTTGTGCAGTTGAGCGACGGTCAGATGCAGGTGGCCGACCATCTTTTCCAGATAATACGTTTGGAGAAAGAGATGTCGCACAGCCGTCACTATCGTCCGATGATTCGTTCTATGGTACAGTCGTTTCTCTATCTCCTTGCCGACATTATCATCCAGTCGCCCGAGGAAACGGACCTCAGCATTCCCCACCGCGAGCAGTTGTTCAAGCGTTTCGTCCAGTTGCTGTGGGCGAGCGGCGGCAAGGTGCACAACGTGTCGGATTTTGCCAAGCAGATGTGCATCACCCCGAAATATCTCTCATCGATTGTACATCAGGCGAGCGGCAAGACACCCATGCAGATGATACATGCCTACACCGCCAACATGATAGCCCAGCGACTGCGCTCCACCGATATGAGTATCAAGGAGATTGCTTACGAATTGAATTTCAGCAACGAGTCCTTTTTCGGCCGTTACGTGAAGCAACACTTAGGGTATTCGCCGAAGGAATACCGTGCACGGATGAAGGATTCATAAGGTATGGACACAATGTAGACACCTGAAAGAAAGGAGCCAGTCAACCACAGAAAATAATAAGAAAACAACAAGAATATGGCAAAAGACAAGATAGCCTACGTTTGCGACCATTGCGGTCAGGAGTCAGCCAAATGGCTTGGCAAATGCCCCTCATGCGGGCAATGGAACACCTTCCGTGAGATACGCGTATCGTCAGACACCGGAAGTACGGCAGCCGCTTCGGCGGCGAGCACCGTGCGCAGCGGTCGTCAGGGCAAGAACCGCCCCATGCGCCTTCGCGACATCTCCACGCAGGAAGAACCCCGCATCGACATGCACGACAACGAGCTGAACCGTGTGCTCGGCGGCGGTCTTGTGCCCGGCAGCATCATCCTACTCGGCGGCGAGCCCGGCATCGGCAAGAGTACGCTTACCCTTCAGACCATCCTGCACATGACCGACCGCCACATCCTGTATGTGAGCGGTGAGGAGAGCGCCCACCAGTTGAAGATGCGTGCACTGCGCCTTGGAGAGCAAAGCAGCGACCACGTGGCCATCCTCTGTGAGACCTCCTTGGAGCAGATATTCACACATATCAAAGAAGAGAAGCCCGACCTTGTAGTGATAGACTCCATCCAGACCATCTCGACCGAAGACGTGGACAGTTCGCCCGGCAGTGTCACGCAGGTACGCGAGTGTGCCTCTGCCCTACTCCGTTTTGCCAAGTCGAGCGGAGTGCCCGTCATCCTGATAGGCCATATCAACAAGGAAGGCACCCTTGCCGGTCCTAAGATTTTGGAGCATATCGTCGACACGGTGATACAATTTGAGGGCGACCAGCACTATATGTACCGCATACTGCGCGCCATGAAAAACCGCTTCGGCAGCACGAGCGAGTTGGGTATCTATGAGATGTGCCAACACGGTTTGCGGCAGGTTAGCAACCCCTCAGAACTACTGCTCACCGAGGATCACGACGGTCTGTCGGGTATTGCCATCTCGGCCGCTATCGAAGGCGTGCGCCCCTTCCTTGTGGAGACACAAGCCCTTGTGTCGACGGCAGCCTACGGTACGCCGCAACGTGCCGCCACCGGTTTCGACCAGCGTCGGCTGAACATGCTGTTGGCCGTTCTTGAGAAGCGAGTGGGGTTTAAGTTGGCTCAAAAAGACGTGTTTGTGAACATTGCCGGCGGTCTTCGTGTGACCGACCTTGCCACCGACCTCAGTGTGATAGCCGCCGTGTTGTCGAGCAATGTAGACACCCCGATAGAAGCCGGCTGGTGCATGGCCGGCGAGGTGGGTTTGAGCGGCGAGGTACGTCCTGTGAACCGTATAGAGCAACGTGTGGCAGAAGCTGAGAAATTGGGGTTCAGCCACATCATCCTACCGAAGTACAACCTATCAAGTCTCAAGCAGAAGTCATACGCCATACAGTTGCACCCCGTGCGGAAGGTAGAAGAAGCCCTTCGCGAGCTGTTTGGGTAACGCCCACACAGCAGCGAAGGGTAAAGATCAGTCGTCGTACACCGTATTGTCGGTGACACCCGCCGCGCGCAAGGCTTCACGCCTTTCGAGACAGGTGGCACACCGTCCACAGTGGTGTTCGCCCCCTCTGTAACACGACCAGGTGCGGCTGTAGTCGATGCCCATAGCCTTTCCCCTTGCCGCGATGTCGGCCTTTGTAATATTGGTGTAAGGCGCCAGCAGGTGCATGCCCACATCAGTGCCCCTATTCACCGCCTTGTCGAAGGCCTCCACAAACTCCGGCCTACAGTCGGCATAAATCGTGTGGTCGCCGCCGTGGTTGGCCATCATCACGGTGTTCAGTCCGCGACTCTCGGCCATTCCAGCCGCCACCGCAAGCATGATGCCGTTGCGGAAGGGCACCACAGTAGCACTCATATTGTCGCCATTGTACTTTCCGTCGGGTATCGCCTCATCGCCTTCGAGGAGCGCACTCTTCAGGTGTTTTCCCAGAAAGCGCATGTCAATTACGACATGCTCGATGCCAAGTTTTGCACAATGCTCCTGCGCGAAAGGAATTTCGCGGTGATTGTGGTTGCTGCCATAATCGAAGGAGATGGCCAGGGCGATACGCTGCCTCATTTCATAAAGCAGCGTGATACTGTCCATGCCCCCACTCACGATGATGGCAGCATCCTTTATTTGCTCAACAGAACCCATCGGCATCTTATTTTGCGGCTATGCACTCAATCTCGACGAGGGCATTCTTGGGGAGCGTCTTCACGGCTACGGCAGAGCGAGCAGGGAAAGGCGAGGAGAAACACTCCGCATACACCCCGTTCATCTCGGCGAAATCGGCCATATCGGCCAGGAAGACCGTGGTCTTTACCACGTTGCAGAGGTCGAGACCAGCCTCGTTCAGAATGGCTTTCATATTGGCGAGCGACTGTCGTGTCTGCTCAGCCACGCCCCCCTCGGGGAAGGCACCTGTGGCCGGATTAATGGGCAGTTGGCCCGAAACGAACACCATGTTGCCGGCATCGATGGCCTGGCTGTAAGGACCGATGGCAGCAGGGGCCTTGTCAGTATTCACACATTTCATATTTGCAAGTCTTTTGGTTTGATGATAAGAAATCTTTTTTAATTAACGTATGAGAATGGGATTTTATTGCAGAATCAGGGGGACAGGGTTTTGATTCCTGGTGAGAATCAAAAACCTGCCCCCCTGACACACCTCTACTGATTACTGAGCCTTGGCCTTCAGTTCATCGGTGAGGGTAGGCATGGCGCCGTTCTGTGTGCAGACAAAGGCGCTAACCTGCACGGCGAGCTTGTGTGCCTCAGCCACAGGTTTGCCATTGAGTATGGCAGCGCAGAAAGAACCGGTGAAGGAATCGCCGGCACCCACCGTATCAGCCACTTCCACCTTCGGTGTCTCCTGGAACGACATCTGTCCCGGCGTGAAGACATAAGAGCCGTTTGTGCCACAGGTGAGCACGAGCATGTCAAGGTTGTACTTGCCGAGGATGAGCCAGCACTTGTTTTCGATGTCAAGTCCCGGATAGCCGAACATACGACCGATGAGCACCAATTCCTCGTCGTTTATCTTCAGGATGTTGCAGCGCTGCAGCGACTCCTGAATCACTTCCTTGGTATAGAACTGCTGTCGGAGGTTGATGTCGAAAATCTTCACGCAGTCGTCTGGTGTGGCATCAAGGAACTTTTGGATGTTCTCACGCGACACCACATTGCGCTGTGCGAGCGAACCGAAGCAGACGGCACGTGCATTCTTGGCAATCTCAGCCATTTCATCGGTGAATGGAATATTGTCCCACGCCACGTTCTCCTTGATGTCGTAAGTAGGGATACCCTGGTCGTCGAGTGACACCTGCACGGTACCCGTGGGATAAGGCACACGCGGCATGAGGTAACGCAGTCCATGCTCCTCTAACGAGGCGACTGTCTCATCGGCAAGGCGGTCCTCACCAAGTGCACTCACGGCCACCGTACCATCGGCACCTACGAACTGTGCAGCATGGTAAGCGAAATTGGCAGGCGCACCCCCCAGTTTCTTTCCTTCGGGCAACACATCCCAGAGAGCCTCACCGAGACCCACTATCAATCTTTTATTTTCCATAGTAAATTTGTATTTAATGTTTGATACTTCTGATATAAGTAATATGATAAAGCACAGCCAGAGACATCACTGCGATGGCACCCACCTGTCCAACAGCATCGCTTGCGAAACCCATGAGCAGCGGGAACACCGTACCGCCGAAGAGACCCATAATCATGAGTCCTGACACCTCGTTCTGTTTTTCGGGCAAGGCGAGCAGCGCCTCAGAGAACGCCATGGAGAAGATATTGGAGTTGCCGTATCCTACGAGAGCGATGGCCGTATAGAGCATCATCTTGGTCTGTCCACCGAACATGAGCGTCATACTAATCACCATGAGCAATACGCTGACGATGAAGAACCATTTCACCTTCATGATGCGAAGGAAGAACGAGCCGGTGAGCGCTCCAAGCGTACGGAAGATGAAGTACAGAGAAGTGGCAAAAGCCGCATCGTTGAGCGACATGCCCAGGCGCTCCATCAGCAGTTTGGGAGCCGTAGTGTTGGTACCCACATCGATACCCACGTGACCCATGATGGCAAGGAAGGCGAGCAGTACGACCGGTTTGCCGAGAAGGCGCAAGCAATCGGCAAAAGAAGAAGACTTGCCTTTGACAATCTCTTCCTGTATGGGGGTGACCCAAAGCAGCAGTGTGGCTATCACACTCACCAAGAAATAGATGAGGAAGAGCACGCGCCAGTCGTATCCGAACGAAGGAAT
>CAJONT010000182.1 GCA_905235975.1 uncultured Prevotella sp. | reverse complement strand
TTCGGGTAGCAGTGTGCATGATTTATTGATTATTTGGGATTTATCGGGTATAAATAGGACATGATTTCATACATTTTATATATATTTGCAGCACCAAAATGCCTACTACTGGTAAAAAATCAGAATAAGAATAAGAATATGGATACAGAAAAAGACACCTACCTTGATAGTGAGAACCGGCCTGACGATGCAGCACGAGCCAATTTCTTCAGCCGCCACCGCGGTGTATGGTACGGTTTGGCGGTTGTCGTAGCAATCGTCTTCGTCCTCATATTCACCTGTCCCCAGCCATCTGCCCACCGCACTGCCCTGTCACAGCTCACTTCGGAGGTGGCAAACGACATTGTGGCTGAGCGAGTAGGTTCCAGCCTTGCATCTTTCGGTACGGCTGCATTGGCTTCCAGTCTGACCGACAAACTTTTCGACCAGCTCTTTTCCGTACACGACTATATGCTCTTTTCCACTTGCGAGTTTCGCCTCGGAGAGAAACACCCTACAGTGAGCGTGGGCGTGTTGGGGCACGTCTTCACCATCAACAGCGACCGCCTGGAGAACATGATTAGAGAAGAGGTTGAAAAACTGAACCCCAACCGTTGAGACCGCGTCGTCTACAAGCGGAAGACCGCCACCAACGGCAGATGGTCGCTCACGCCCCCGTGGTAACGTTTTCCCACATAGGTGCGCCGAGGCTGCACGCCTCCATAGCGTTCATCTTCCTCGATGAGAAAGGACTCATCGTGTATGCGGCACGCTGAAAACAAGGTGAAGAGACCGTTGGAAACGAACACATGGTCGAGGCTGCCCCATTTTCCGCGATATTTATAAGTGGCTTTTGCGCCGTTGCGTCCCACCGCCTGCTGCGACACATCGGTGAGCGCATGCCGTTGCAGCAACACAAGCGCATCGTTGCCCTGATAGTCGTTGAAATCGCCCGCCACCAGGATGAGCGCGCCGTCGTTGTGCGCCCTGATGGAGTCGGCGGTATGTGCCACGGCCTGCGCCACCCTTACCCTGTAGCCGTTGCTCTTTGCCTTGCCGCTTGCCCTGCTGGGTGCATGCACAACGATTACGTGCAGGGTGTCGCCGCTGCGCACCAATCCCTTGGCATAGAGCAAGTCGCGTGTAGGATGCTGGCGCGGTTCGGGCGGTATGCGTATGGCCGTGTGGGTGAGCAATCGGAAGGTAAAGGGAGAATAGAGCAGCGCCACGTCGATGCCACGCTCATCGTCCGACTGTGTCATCACGTATTCATAGCCCGCCTTTCTGAGCAGCGACCTGTGCACGAGGTCGTGCAACACCGAATCGTTTTCCACCTCACAGAGCGCCACCATATCGGGCAGGTTCCATTCCTGTCCGCCTTCTTCGCCGCATGAGAGCACCGTCCGGGCCACCTCATTCACCTTTTCCCAGTACTTGTGTCTGTCCCAGTGACGTGGTGAGGAAGGCAGAAACTCGTAGTCGTTTTTCAGCGAGTCGTGCACACAGTCGAAGAGGTTCTCGCAGTTGAACTCCACGAAGGTGAAGAGAGAGGCGGCGAGCAGCAGGGCGGTCATGCAGGTCTACTTTCTGTCGAAGTCTATGTCGCGTGACATATTGTGTCGTATTTTTTCCAAGTATCCCTGCATCCGTTTCTCGTCGTGATGCTCAATGATGTCGAGCAGTTCTTTGAGCTCGGTCCTGATTTTCGCCACCTGTCCCCCCGTATAGGGATTGAAGAGGATTTCCTGCAGCAGGTAGTCATCCTCGTTGAGCACCCCTTTGGCTATGCGCATGTGTCTCTTGAAGGTAGTGCCCGGTGCATCCTGATGTTTCATCACCGCTGCAAAGACGAAGGTGCTCACGAAGGGGATGCTGAGCGAGTAGGCCACGGTCTGGTCGTGCTCGTCGAAAGTGTATTCGTAGATGTTCAGGCCGAGTCTGCTGTAAAGATCTTTAAAGAAGATGCGTCCCATATAGTCGCCCTCGCTGATGATGACGGCATTCTCCTCGCTCAGTTGTTGCAGATTGGCGAAGGTGGGTCCGAACATGGGGTGAGTGGAAACGTAGCGGCGCTGGCTTTTGACATAGAACTCTTTCAGTCCCGTCTTCACGGAGGCAATATCGCTGATAATGCAGTCGGCAGGCAGGTAGGGCATCACTTCTTCAAACGCCTGTATGGTGTACTTCACCGTCACGGCGTTGATTACCAGTTCCGGTTTGAACGCTTCTATCTCCTCCAGCGTGGTGAAGCGCTGGGTGTTGTAGGTGAACCGCATACGTTTGGGGTCTTTCTCAAAGACAGCGGTCTCATGTTCAAAACTCAGCAGGTCGAGGAAAAAGCTTCCCATCTTGCCTGCGCCCATAACCAGGATTCTCATAATGCGCTTACTTGTTGATTATTTCCATTTGCTGCCTCACACTCTCCTCGTGGACGCTTTCGAACACATTCTTCACGAAATCGGCACTCATGCCGCATAGTGCGCCCTGCGCCCCTCTCTTGTCGAGTATTTCGCCATATCTCGTGGCCTGCAGCACTGTCATGTTGTGTTCCTTTTTATATTGTCCTATTTCACGGCACACCCGCATACGTTTGGCCAGCAGATTCATGAGCTGGTTGTCGAGTTCGTCAATCTGCTTGCGCAGTTCGTTAATGCCCTCTGTGGTGACCTTTTCGTCTCTCACCACGAGGAGCGAGAGGATGTAGTCGAGCACATCGGGTGTCACCTGCTGCTTGGCATCGCTCCAAGCATTGTCGGGGTCGCAGTGCGACTCCACAATCAGTCCGTCGAAGCCTAAGTCCATGGCCTGCTGGCAGAGCGGTGCCACCAGTTCGCGCCTGCCGCCGATGTGGCTGGGGTCGCTGACGATGGGCAGTGCGGGAATGCGTCGTCTCAGTTCGATGGGAATCTGCCACATGGGCAGGTTGCGATATATTTTCTTGTCATAGCTGGAGAATCCCCTGTGTATGGCGGCAAGTCGTGTGATACCGGCCTGATTAATGCGTTCGAGCGCCCCTATCCACAGTTCGAGGTCGGGGTTGACGGGGTTTTTCACAAACACGGTGGCGTCGGTGCCCTTCAGCGCATCGGCTATATCCTGCATGGCGAAGGGGTTGGCCGAGGTGCGTGCCCCAATCCACAGGATGTCGATGCCGTATTCGAGTGCGAGTTCTACGTGGTGCGGGGTGGCCACCTCGGTAGCCACGAGCATCCCCGTTTCCTCTTTCACCCTTTTCAGCCAGGGCAGGGCTTTTTCTCCGTTTCCTTCGAATCCACCCGGTTTGGTGCGCGGTTTCCATGCACCGGCCCTGAACATGTGGCATCCCTTCTGCGCCAGTTGTCTGGCAGTAGTCATCACTTGTTCCTCTGTTTCAGCCGAACAGGGGCCTGCTATCACGATAGGCCGTTCCATGTCGCTCGGCAATTGAAGCGGTTTTAATTCTAATTCCATGGGTATCTATTTTTATTCGTTTATCATTTCTTCTCAGGGTTGCATGCAGCTATTGATTCTGTGCAGCGCCTCTTTCATTCGCTCGTCGTCGGCACAGAGTGAGATGCGCACATAGCGTCGGCCGTTCTCGCCGAAGATGAAACCCGGGGTGATGAACACCCTGGCCTGGTGGAGCACCCGTTCGGTGAGTTGTTCGGCATCGTCCAGTCCGTCGGGAATGCGTCCCCAGAGGAACATGCCCACCTGTGCGGGGTCGTAGGAGCATCCCAATGCGCACATAATTTGCTCTGCCACCTTGCGCCGTCTCAGGTAGGTGTCGTAGTTGGCCTTGGCATGCCACTCGTCGCTGTTGTCATACGCCTTGGCGGCTGCCAGTTGTAGTCCGCGGAAGGTGCCGCTGTCTACATTGCTCTTTATCTTCAGAATCCAGGAGATGAAGGTGGGGTTAGAGGCACAGAGTCCCACGCGCCATCCCGGCATATTGTGGCTCTTGCTCATGGAGTTGAACTCTATGCAGCAAGCTTTGGCTCCCTCCACCTGCAGCAGCGACTTGGGGTGTTTGTTGAGGATGAACGAGTAAGGATTGTCGTTCACCACCACGATGCGGTGTCGCTGGGCGAAGTCGACCAGTCGCCGGTAGGTGTCCATCGAGGCATCGCCGCCAGTGGGCATATTAGGATAGTTGGTCCACATCAGTTTCACGCCGGTGAGGTCCATTTTCTCCAGTTCGTCAAAATTGGGCTGCCATCCGTTGTCTGCGCTCAGGTTGTAGTTCACTATGCGTGCGCCGAGGATGCGGCTCAGCGAGGTATAGGTGGGATAGCCCGGGTCGGGCACGAGCACGCCGTCGCCGGGATTGACGAAGGCCAGTGTGACGTGCAGGATGCCCTCCTTGCTGCCTATGAGCGGCAGGATTTCGGTGGCAGGGTCGAGTGTCACGTCGTACCACCTCTTGTAGAAGCCCGCCATGGCCGTTCTCAGTTCAGGTGTTCCCATGGTGGGTTGGTAGCCGTGTGCATCGGGGCGGTGTGCCACCTCGCACAATGTCTGTATGGCGGGTTCCGACGGCGGTTGGTCCGGGCTGCCTATGGCGAGGCTCACGATGTCGTATCCTTCTTTATTCAGTCTCGCCACTTCTTTCAGTTTGCGGCTGAAGTAATATTCCTGTACGGTATTGAGCCTTTCGGCGGGTATAATGTCAGCGTGTCTGTCTCCCATTGTTGTACTCTCCTAATATTTTAAGTTCGCGTGTGAGTGGTATGATGGCATCGATGCTCTGCCGGTAGCGTGTCAGGTTGGTGTAGGTGACATCCACATAGAAGAGGTACTCCCACTCCTGCCCTATGATGGGCAGCGACTGTATCTTGGTGAGGTTGATGTTGTAGAACGACAGGATGGTGAGCACCTTTGAGAGCGAGCCTTCCTCGTGGGGCAGCGAGAAGACGAGGCTGGCCTTGTCGGTCTTGTCGAGCGGCCGCATGAAATCGGCCTTCCTGGGATTGCACACCACGAGGAAACGCGTGAAATTGTGCTTGTTGTCCTCGATGGCGTCTTGGAGCACCTTGAGTCCGTTCATGCGGGCGGCTTCGGCATGGCAGATGGCCGCCACACCGCGGCATTGGTGGTATGCGATGTATTCGGCCGCTCCTGCGGTGTCTTCCACCTCCACCGCCTTCAGTTCGGGGCAGTTGGCGAGGAAGTTTCTGCACTGCATGAGCGCCACGGGGTGTGAGTGTACCTCATGCAAGGTGTCCCAGTCATCTTCGGGCAGGCAGCAGATGGAGTGCTGGATGTGCAGTTTGTGCTCACCCACCACGGTTACGCCAGAGTCGCGCAGCAGTTGGTAGTTGTAGAGCAGACTGCCTGCGATGGTGTTTTCTATGGCCACCATGCCGATGATGGTAGGGTCGCGCTTGATGTTCTCAAACACCATTTCGAAAGTGGAGCAATAGATGAGTTGCACCTGTTCTTCTCCGAAGTAATGCTGTACGGCGATGTCGTGAAACGAACCTGCCTGTCCCTGAATGGCTACTCTCTTCATGTGATAGTATGGAAAAGCTATATTTTATAACGACTGAATCCCGCCTCGTTATGAAGCGGGATTCGATTGTATTGGTTTTCGTTGTGTATTGTCATGTTCTAAGCCTGTTACAAGTTTCCCGCTCTGCCCTTGCGTGCAAAGTAAAAATAGTAAAAGTCCCCGTATCCATTCCAATTACACATAATTGTCTGTTTTCTTTATTTTGGGTGCAAAAGTAAAATTATTTTTTGTATTCTGCAAACATTTTGCAAGAAAAATACCCCAAATAGCGACAATTTATCTGTTTGCCATAAATCTGCCCTCATAAGCGGCCAGTTGGGCATTCTCCACGCCCTGCTCGTTGAGGGTGAAGTTGCGCTCTTCGCCATTCATGAGCACCTTGATACTCTTTCCGTCTTCGTTGAATCGGAAGATTTCCTTTGTGACGCCGTTCTGAGAGATGGTCCAGCTGTTGTTGCGCTTGTTGTAGGTAAAGAGAGTGACCTGTCCGTCGGGCGAGGTAATCTCATATCCTTTGCGTACTGTCTTCACTGCATAGAGCACGCCATCGTCTCCCTTCACCATCTGGGTTTTATTCTGGGCTACAGGGTTTTCTCCGCTCCAGAACTCAATAGTGTTGAGCACCACGGCATCAACAAAGAGCGAGATGCTTCCGGCGATAGGCATAAGGACGAAGCCAACGATGGCGTTGACATACTTGTTGTTTGTCATATCCTTCTGCCAGGCGGCATACTGATTGAAGAGACTGAAGGAGCCAATGCAGGAGCTGCACAACAGGCTGACGGCGAGCAGACAGGTAGCTGCTTTCAAAAAGATTTTGTTGGTCATAATTGTAATTATTATTGTTAAACTGAAGATATCGTAGTGCAAAGATAAGTATTTTTCCTGAGGTATGGATGGATTTGTATGCTAAATGTGATACCCCACAGTGATGGTGAAGGACTTGTTTTTTTCGGATAAGTTTTCTTTGTAAATATTCTTCAG